>JAEWKL010000423.1 GCA_023386115.1 Pseudomonadota bacterium | reverse complement strand
ACAGCGATTCCACCCTGTTCTTCGACGCCAGCCATTACCGCCAGCCGCTCGCTCGCCGCCTTGAGGCCGACATCGTCGCGGCCCTGCGGGACGGGGCTGCGGCCGGTACAGATGCTCCACGACCGTGACACGTTTGCAGCAGAGCGCGCCCGTCCCCTGGTCCGGTCCTTGCGTGCCGGTGCAGGGACATTGTGATGTCGTGCAGCCTCTATTATAGGGCTGCGCCAAGTGGGTCGCGGCCATGAGACGGCTGCGGTCAGGACAACAGCGGTTTTCCGAGGGGCGCGATGGCGAAGATCGTGATCGAGGAGGGCTACGCCCCCAATGACGCCGAGCCCTTCATGAACGAGCGTCAGCGGGAGTATTTCCGCCGCAAGCTCCAGGGCTGGAAACAAGACATTCTGCGAGAGGCCCAGGACACCCTGGTGGCGCTGCAGAGCGAGAACGAGAACCATCCCGACCTGACCGACCGCGCGTCGTCCGAGACCGACCGGGCGATCGAGCTGCGGGCCCGCGACCGGCAGCGCAAGCTGATCGCCAAGATCGACGCGGCCCTGTCCCGGATCGAGGACGGCTCCTACGGCTATTGCGAGGAGACCGGCGAGCCGATCTCCCTCAAGCGCCTGGAGGCCCGGCCCATCGCGACGCTGTCGCTGGAGGCCCAGGAGCGCCACGAGCGCCGGGAGCGGGTGTACCGGGACGATTGAGGGGGCTTCCGCCCGCTCGCGCATTAAGTGCACCTCACAAAACTCCCGTTCACTGTCGTTGCTCGCTGTGGCGGCGTCGGCGCGGCGGGAGTTTCGTGAGAGACACTAAGGCGCGCCGGCCCTGAACCCTCCCCCCTCTGCGGGGGAGGGTGCCCCGCGGAGCGGGGCGGGAGAGGGGCAGCGCGACGCTGATCCAGATGGTGCCCGTCACCATGGTCGCGACCTTTCCGGAAGCGGCATCCCCTCTCCCGACCCCTGCTGACGCGGGGGCCACCCTCCCCCGCAGAGAGGGGAGGGTTCATGCGCTCGCGTCGCAGCGCTCCATCCTGTCGGCATGCGAAACGAGAGCGGCCCCGGCGGGAGTGCCGGGGCCGCGCCGCGTCCGGGCGGCTCAAGGGGGGAGCGTGCCACCCGGTGCGGGATCCTCACGGGCCGTTCGTGGCGAACGTTCCGTTCGACAGAACGGCCCCGTTCGTCAGAACGGCAGCACGATGTCCAGGAACTGCTGGCCGTAGCGCGGCTGCTGCACGTCCGTGATCTGGCCGCGGCCGCCATAGGCGATGCGGGCCTGGGCGATCTTGCTCGAGTCGATGGTGTTGTCGGACTCGATGTCCTCCGGCCGCACCACGCCGCCGACGATCAGCTCGCGCACCTCGAAGTTGATGCGGATCTCCTGGCGGCCTTCCAGCACCAGGTTGCCGTTCGGCAGCACCTGCGTGACGATCGCCGCCACGTTGGTGGTCACCGTCTCGGCGCGCTGCACCGAGCCGGCGCCGTCATTGGTGGTGGTGGAATCCGTCGTCAGCATCTTGGCCGGATCCATCCCGGCCAGGAGCTTGGTCTTCGATTCGAGGCCGAAGGCGTTGGGCATCCCGAACGATTCGCTGTTCGAGCGCGAGCGCTTGGTCTCATTGTTAAGGTTCGCCTTGTCGGTGACGTTGATCTTCACCGTGACGAGGTCGCCGACCTTGGCGGCGCGCTGGTCCTTGAAGAAGGCGCGCGAGCCGGTGCGCCAGAGCGAGTTCGAGGCGTAGGAGACCGGCTGGACGTCCGGCATCGGCAGCCGCACCGGGCGGTAGCCCGCTTGCGCGGTCGGGTCCTCGATCGCCGAGAGGGCCGGCGTCGCGCCGATGTTGGTGAGCCGGTCGACGGTGTTGCAGCCGGCGAGCAGCCCCCCTGCGAGGCAGAGGAGGGCGAGGCGGGTGATCGTCATCGCGGGTGCCCTCACGGCCGGGCCGAGGCGAGCCGGGCAGGGGCGGCCGGGGCCGCCGCCGTCACCGGCACGATCGGCGCCACGGTGACGCGGCCGGGTCCGATCACGGTGGCCTGGATCACCTTCTTGGAGACCGGGTTGATCACCCCGATCACCGCCCCGAGGGGGCCGCCCTCGCGGGCCTGGCCGCGGAGTGCCAGCGCCACGCCGGGGGTCTCGTACACGATGGTGACCGCCTCGCCGCGGGCGACGAGGTCCGGCCGGCTCAGCTCGCCGGCCCGCAGGGCGGTGCCGGCGCCGAGGGATTTCTGCGCCACCTGGCCGATGAAGGCGGCCGCATCCGCCGCGCTGTCGGCCGGCAGGCCCTCGCGCGGGCGGCGCTCGACCGCGATGTCGGGGCCCGACAGCGTCTCGCCCCGGTTGATCGCCCGGGTCAGCACCGCGACGTCGGCCATCTCGACCACCTGGCCCGAGACCCGCAGCGAGGCCTGGCGCTCGCCCACCACCACCAGGGCGGAGACCCGGCGGCTGCGGGGATCGTAGGTCACCTCCTGGGCCGTCACCGCAGCGTCGAGGTCCGGCGGCACGGTGAGCACCGGCGCGTCGCCCTCGAAGGCCACCGTGACGAAGCCGGTATCGAGGCCGCGGAACTTGGCGAGCGCGGCCTTCACGGCGCCCTCGATCTCCGGCGCTGCGATGCGGCGGGCCGCGCGCTGGACCGAGATCTGGAGCCGGCCGCCGCTCTCCGGCGCGTCGAGCCCGAGCCCGGCCGCCGCCTCGACGATGCGCCGCACCTGGATCGTGCCGGAGGTGCCGAGAGCCGGGGCCCGGAACAGCGCCTTCTGGGCGAGGGCCGGCGGCGCCCCGGCGACGAGGTCGCCCAGCGTGATCACGTCGCGCTCGGCGGTGATGTCGCCCTTGAGGGCGAGGCGGGGCGCTTCCGCGAGGACCGGCAAGGTCAGGAGACTGAGCGCCACGAGCGCGAGGGCGGTGCGCGAGAGGATGCCGGGCCCGAGCAGCGCGCGGCGGGCCTCGGGGACGGCGGGAGCCTGGACGGCGGGAGCGGTGTCGATCATCGGGGCGCTCATCCGCGGAACATCTGCGAGGTGGTGGAGAGCATCTGGTCGGCCGCGGTCACGACCTTCGAGTTCATCTCGTAGGCGCGCTGCGCGGCGATGAGCGAGGAGATCTCCGAGACCGCGTTGACGTTGGCCTCTTCGAGGTAGCTCTGCTGCAGGTTGCCGAACCCGTCGGTGCCGGGATTGCCGGTGATCGGCGGGCCCGAGGCCAGGGTCTCGACGAACAGGTTGTCGCCGATCGATTCCAGGCCGACCTTGTTGACGAACCGGGCCATCTGGATCTGGCCGAGATTCTGCGGCGCGGTCTGGCCGGGGATCGTCGCCTGCACGATGCCCGAGGCGCTGATGGTCACGCCGGTGGCGTTGTTCGGCACCGTGATGTTCGGGTTCATCAGGTAGCCCTCGCGGGTGACGATCTGCCCCTGCGAGTCGAGGTCGAACGAGCCGTCACGGGTATACGAGGTGCGCCCGTCCGGCATCGTGACCTGGAAGAAGCCCTCGCCGCGCACCGCGATGTCGTAGGTCTTCTCCGTCGAGGTGAGGGTGCCCTGCGACATCACCCGGGCGGTCGAGGTGGTCTTGACGCCCGAGCCGAGGGCGAGGCCCGCCGGCAGCTGGTTGTTCTGGTCCGAGGTCGCGGTGCCGGCCCGGCGCAGGTTCTGGTAGAGCAGATCCTGGAAATGCGCCTGCTGGCGCTTGTAGCCGGTGGTGCGCAGGTTCGCGATGTTGTTCGAGATGACCTGGACGTTGAGTTCCTGGGCCGCCATGCCGGTGGCGGCAGCGTAGAGCGCGCGCATCGTCTCAAGCTCCCGATTCAAGCGTTGCCGACGTCGGCGAGGCGCTGGATCGCCTGGCCGCGCATCGAATCGAGCCGCGAGACCGTGTCGGAGACGAGCTGGTAGACCCGGCTCACCTCCAGCATCCGGGTCATCGCCAGGACCGGGCGGACGTTCGAGCGCTCGAGCGAGCCGGGCTCGATCCGCCCCTGCGGGCCGGCCGGTTGGGCCGGGGTGTTCGACGCGTAGAGGTTGGCGCCGGCATTCGTCAGGCTTTGCGGATCCGCGAAGGTGACGAGGCGTAAGCGGCCGCGGGTGCCCTGGTTGGTCGAGACCGTGCCGTCCGGCCCGATCGCCAATCCGGTCTCCTGCTGGCCGATCTGGATCGGGCCGCCATCGCCGAGCACCGCGTAGCCGTCGCTCGTCACGATCTGCCCCTGCGCGTTCATCTCGAAGGCGCCGTTGCGGGTGTAACGCTCGCCCTGCGGCGTCTGCACCGCGAAGAACGCGTCGCCGCGGACCGCCGCGTTGAGCGGGTTGCCGGTCGGCTCGATCGGCCCCTGTGTGAGGTCGAGGGGTGTCGCCGCATCGATCACGTAGGACAGCTTGCGGTCGGGGCGCCGGAAGGATTCCGCGCTCGCCTTCGGCATCAGGTATTCCTGGAAGCGCGTCGAGCGCGCCTTGAAGCCCGTCGTGGTGACGTTGGCCATGTTGTTGGCGATGACCTCGAGCTCGCGCCCGAGCGCCATCTGGGACGAGAGCCCGATCAACTGAGCATTCTGCACCGGCTACTCCCCGACGATGCGTGGTGGAGGGCCCCCTCGCTCCCCAGCGGCGGACCCGCCAGGATGATCGCAGGCTCCGTGCCAGGCCGGGCCGCCGGGATTTCCGCAGATATGGCAAATGCTTGGTTAATCGCAGGGCGGGGCCTGAGCCGGTCGTTTCCTGCCGACCCGGCAAGTTCGACCGGGCAGAAATTGCCGCCTTAACGCGGCGTTAACCGTCTTCGCACACTCTCTGGCAACGGTCCGGTGACGGATTTTCAAGGGTTGGACGGCGGGCAATGGCGAGGAAGCCGAAGAAGGCCCCGGTGCCGGAGGGCGACGGCGAGGGCGAGGAGGGGGCGGTCCCCGCCGGCAAGAGCCGGAAGCGGCTGATCGTCGTCGGCGCCGCGATCCTGCTCCTGGCGGTGGGTGGCGGCGGTGGCTACATGGTGATGCGCAACCGCGCGGCTCATGCCGAGAAGTCGGCCGCCGAACAGAAGCTGCCGGTGGCGTTCATGGATGTCCGCGAGATGACCATGAACCTGATGCCCGAGCCCGGGCAGACCCAGGCGCGCTTCCTGCGCCTGAAGGTCGCCCTGGAGGTACGGGATGCCAAGGTGGCGTCCGAGATCCAGCCGCTGATGCCGCGGGTCGAGGACACCTTCCAGGTGTTCGTGCGCGATCTGCGCGTCGGCGACTTCGAGGCCGCCGGCGGCACCTACCGCCTGCGCGAGGAGCTGCTGCGCCGGGTCAACGTGGCGGTCTACCCCGCCAAGGTCGACGCGGTGCTCTTCAAGGACTTCATCATCCAATAATATCAAGGCCTAAGATGCTGCCGCATCAACGTCGATCTCGGGCAAGCCCGAGACCGACCAGGCCGTTGCCCCATCTCGAATTTGCGATTTCAAGCCGAAGGCTTGGCGAAAATTCGAGAGTGAAACCGAAGGTCGCTTCCGTGCGACCGTTGGTCTTAACCATCCTCGAGCGGGATTTGGTGCTTCCGTGGCCGGACCTGACGACACCATCGACGACGACGACTGGGCTGCGGCCCTGATCGAGCAGGGCGGGGGCGGCGACGCCTCGCTCGCCGAGGAATGGGGCGCGGCGCTGGCGGAGCAGGGCACCGCCGCCCAATCGACCGACATGGCGGCCGAATGGGCCAACATGATCGACGAGAGCGAGACGGAGAACCTCCCCGAGCTCGCCGGCAACGACCGCATCCTGAACCAGGAGGAGATCGACCAGGTCCTCGGCTTCTCGCTGCGGGAGCTCTCGGCCTCCGGCGCGGGCGGCATCCGGGCCATCGTCGATTCGGGCGTCGTCTCGTACGAGCGCCTGCCGATGCTCGAGATCGTCTTCGACCGGATGATCCGGTTGTTGTCGACGAGCTTGCGCAACTTCTTCCAGGACAACGTCGAGGTCACCCTCGACAACATCACCTCGGTGCGCTTCGGCGACTACCTGAACGCGATCCCGCTGCCGACCCTGCTCGGCGTCTTCCGGGCCGACGCCTGGGAGAATTCGGGCATCGTGACGGTCGAGTCGAACCTCGCCTACTCGACCCTCGACCTCCTGCTCGGCGGCAAGCGCGGCGGCTCGAGCATCCGCCTCGACGGGCGGCCGTTCACGCCGATCGAGATGCAGCTGGTGCGGCGGATGGTCGAGATCATCCTGACCGACCTCGAGGCGTCGTTCCAGCCGCTCTCGCCGGTGCGCTTCCTCATCGACCGGATCGAGACCAACCCGCGCTTCGCCACCATCACCCGTCCGGCCAACGCCGCGATCCTGATCGACCTCAAGCTCGACATGGAGGGCCGCGGCGGGCTGCTCCAGATCCTCTTCCCCTACGCCGCCATCGAGCCGATCCGCGACCTGCTCCTGCAGAGCTTCATGGGCGAGAAGCTCGGCCGCGACCACATCTGGGAGAGCCATCTCGCCACCGAGATCTACCAGGCCGACGTCGCGGTCGAGGCGGTCCTACACGAGATGTCGCTCCCCTTGCGCCGGGTGCTGTCGCTGGAGGTCGGCGACACCATCATGTTCGACGCCAAGCCCGCCGACCTCATCACCCTGCGCTGCGGCGACTGGGCGACGACGCAAGGCCGGATCGGCCGTCTCGACGACAGCATCGCCGTGCAGGTCACCCGTCCCCTGCGCCGTTCCCGCACCACCCTCGCGGCCTTCGAAGCCTCGATGCAGAACCGCAAGGACGGCTAGGGCCGCATGTTCCCCATCACTCCCCGCAGCGAGGCCGTTTCGTGAGCCTGATCATCAGCATCCTGGCCGACCTGCTGGTGTCGGTCCTGCTCGTCGCCTGCATCGTCACCTCGGTCGGCCTCGGCCGCCGCATCACGCGCCTCAAGAGCGACGAGACCGCGATGCGCCAGACCATCGGCGACCTGATGGTGGCGACCGAATCCGCCGAGCGGGCGATCACCGGCCTGCGCACCACGCTGGCCGAGTGCGACCGCACCCTCGCCGAGCGCCTGCGCCTGGCCGAGCGCACCAATGCCGACCTCGCCGCCCAGCTCCAGGCCGGAGACGAGGTGCTGTCACGCATCGGCCGCATCGTCGCCCAGGCCCGGGCGGCGGTGCCCGGCGAGATGCCGGACGTGGCGGCCCAGCCCGCCTTCCAGGCGGCCTTCCCGCAGGCCGAGGCCGTGCAGCAGCAGGCTCCCATGGCGCATCCCGCCGCAGCCCAGCCCGCCGCACCCCATGTCGTCGCGGCTCATCTCTCGGC
>JAEWKL010000429.1 GCA_023386115.1 Pseudomonadota bacterium | reverse complement strand
GTCGTGCTCGCCCGCCGCATCGTCGCGGGCGCGATCCGCCTGCTGCTCGACCAGGGCGTCGATCCCACGGGCGAGCCGCGGGCCGGGCCCGCCGATTACGGCGAGCGCCTGTCCCGGCTGACGCCGCGCGAGCGGCAGGTCCTCCCGCTGATGGCGGAAGGCCTGACCTCGAAGGCGATCGGCCGCCAGCTCGCGATCAGCCCGAAGACGGTGGAGATCCACCGCTCCAAGGTGATGAGCAAGATGGAGGTCGGCTCGCTCGGCGCGCTGATCCGGCTGGTGATGGCGTCGGAGGCGCCGGATCCTTGAGTGCCGAACGTCATGGGGCTGGCGATGCGAGGGCGTGGAAAATGACCGATACAGTCGATCCCTTCTCACATTCCGGCCATGACTTCTCGGAAGTCCCAACCGTTGCCGATCTGCTTGGCCTGGATCGACCAGTTCGCCGATCCGTCGCCCGCTCCCGCGTGCCTGTAGAATAGCATGTCGCCGTTCTGCCGGATGGCGTAGATCGCACCGTTGTCACCCGCGAAAACCTGTCTAAAGTCCCAACCGTTGCCGATTTTCTTGGCTTGAATCGGCCAATTCGCCGATCCATCGGTCATGCCGGCATATTTATAGAACAACATGTCTCCGTTCGGCTGAATGGCATAGATCGCGCCGTTGTCACCTGCAAAAACCTGCCGGAATTTCCAGCCATTGCCGATCTGCTTGGCCTGGATCGGCCAGCTTGCCGATCCGTCACCCATGCCCGCGTATTTGTAGAACAGCATGTCGCCATTCTGGCGAATGGCATAGATCGCGCCGTTGCTCCCCGCAAAGACGTGCTGAAAATCCCAACCGTTGCCGATCTTCTTGGCTTGAATCGGCCAGTTTGCCGATCCATCGTTCATACCGGCATATTTATAGAACAACATGTCTCCGTTCGGCTGAATGGCGTAGATCGCACCATCATCGCCCGCAAAAACCTGCCGGAAGGTCCAACCAGTGCCGATCTGCTTGGCTTGGATCGGCCAATTCGCGGATCCATCGCTCGTGCCCGCGTGCCTGTAGAACAGCATGTCGCCATTCGGCCGAATAGCATAGATCGGCGTTGCCGATGTGCCAGCCATCGCAGGACCGACCCGACTCAAGAGAACAGCGGCGCCAGCAGCCGACAATCCTGTCGAGAGGACATTGCGTCGGCTGGGACCGTTTGCAGATTGTCCTGTCGCGCTCACCTCGAAAGGCTCTTTAATTTTCATGGCACATTCCTTCCAGGGCCAGGATGAATGGGCGCAACTCCACGATCTACGAGATCAAGGCTCAGCTACGCACAGAGCCGATCTATCGGGCCAGGTTAGACAATCGGTCTCTCGGCGAAAGCAGTTGCCCGTCAGCCAGGATGACGCCGATGTCGTGGGTTTTGCGTCCTCCAAACGGAGGAGGTCGGCCTATCCAGCGCCTTGACCAGCGCGCTCCGTCGGCTTCGTGCAGGCAACGCCCGGCCCCGATTGCCCACTCGGCAGGCAGAAGCCCACGCTTTCGCCATGCCCGCTCTAAGGGCCCTCCCCTATAGCGGCCCGCGCCAACGCGGGACTAGCTTCGGCCCGACCGAGGGGACCTGAGCGGGGGATGGCATGGGACGGACGAGCCGGCTCGCTTTCGTGACGATCGGGCAATCGCCGCGCATCGACATGGTGCCGGAGATGCTGGCCGAGATCGGGGCTGAGGTTGAGGCGCGGGAATACGGCGTGCTCGACGACGCCACCGAGGCCGAGATCGCCGCCCTGCGCCCGGACGAGGGCGAGGCCTCCTTCGCCAGCCGCCTGCGCGACGGGCGCGAAGCGGTGCTGTCGAAGGCCCGCATCGAGGAGCGCCTGTCGGACCTGCTCAAGACCGTCGACCGGGACGGCCACGACGCGATCGTGCTCCTGTGCACCGGAACACAGGTCGCGCCGCTCGCGACCACCCTGCTCGTCGAGGCCCAGCGCATCGTCGATGCGACCGTCGAGGCGCTGGCCGCCTCGTGCCCGAAGCTCGGCGTGATGGTGCCCCTCGCCCGCCAGGTCGCGGAATTTCCGGAGCGGCACGTCTTTGCCGGCGCGCCCAAGGTCGTGGCGGCCTCGCCTTACGCCGGCGACGCCATGGCGGAGCGCGCCGCCGGGCTCGCCGACCGCGACCTGATCGTCATGCACTGCATGGGCTACACCGAGGCGATGCGCCGCGAGGTCCGCGACGCCGTGGATGTCCCCGTCCTCCTGTCGCGCCGGATCGTCGCCGGCGCCGTCCGCCAGCTCCTCTGACGAGAAGGAATCGCCCGATGCGCAGACTCGGCCTCGGCTTGCTCGCCTCCCTCGTCCTGGCGGGCGCCGCTCTCCCGGCGAGCGCCTTCGAGCGCGTCGGCGACCGCAAGGTGATCGTGTTCGGCGGGCGCCAGCAGGTGCCGGTGCTCGATCCGCATGTGCGCTACGACTGGTCGACCCGCATGCTGCAGCAGGCGGTCTACGACGCCCTCGTCAAGTACGAGGGCAATCCCGCCGAGGTGAAGCCGTGGCTCGCCGAGAGCTGGGAGACGAGCCCCGACGGCCTGACCTGGACCTTCCACCTGACCGGCAAGGCCAGGTTCCACACCGGCGACCCGGTCGACGCCGAGGCGGTGCGCTACTCCTTCGTGCGGGGCCTGAAGCTGAACAAGGGCGTCGCCTGGATGCTGAAGGACTTCCTCGGGCCGGACGGCATCGAGGCGGTCGACGCGAAGACCGTGCGCTTCACGCTGAAGAAACCCTACGCGGCGTTCCTGTCCTTCCTGCCGTGGTGGTACGTCGTCGACAAGAAGCAGGTCGAGGCGCACGCGGTCGACGGCGACGACGGCCAGAAGTGGCTGACCGACCACGAGGCCGGCTCCGGCCCGTTCACGATCAAGCGCTGGGAGCCCAACGTGCTCCACGAGCTGGCGGCCGTGCCCGAGTACTGGAAGGGCTGGCCGCAGGGCGAGGCGCACCGTCCCGCCGGCGTGATCTACCGGATCATCCGCGAGCCGTCCGCCCAGAAGGCCTCGCTGCTGCGCGGCGAATCCGACATCGTCGAGGGACTGACGCCCGACGATTACCTCCAGGTCGCGCGTCAGAAGGGCGTGGCGATCGAGGACCATGCCGGCATGACGACCTTCGGCATCAAGATGAACACCAAGGTCGGGCCGACCGCCGACCCCAACCTGCGCAAGGCGATCGCCTACGCCCTCGACTATGACGGCCTGGTCCAGATCTACAACGGCGCGGCCAAGCTGCAGACGAGCGTGTTCCCGGCCGGCATGAAAGGCCAGGTCGACGTGCCCGGCATGCCGCGGCGGGACCTCGCCAAGGCCAAGGAATACCTGGGCAAGTCGGCCTACCCGAACGGCGGGATCACGCTCGAATACTACCATATTGCCGGACTCGAGGAGGCGCGCCGGATCGGCCTGCTCCTCCTCGACAACCTGGCGGCCCTCGACATCAAGGTCGACATGCGGCCCGAGCAGTGGCCCAACATGGTGGCCAAGGGCGCGAAGGCCGAGACCTCGCCCGCCATGACCTCGGTCTACGTGACGCCGATCTCGACCGATCCCGACGCGGTCGCCTACCAGTACCATCCCAAGTCCTGGGGGCAGTATTTCGCGATGTCGTTCTACGACAACCCGGAGGTCGCCCGGATGATCGACGAGGCGCGCTCCACGCCCGACTGGGAGAAGCGGGCGCCGCTCTATGCCGAGATCCAGACGCGGATCGTCGCCGACCAGCCGGAGGTGTTCGGCATGGTGCAGAACCGCCGCTGGGCGCGCCGCGACGTCCTGAAGGGCTTCCGCTTCAGCCCGGTCCGGTTCACCGGCGAGGTCGACCTCTACCCGCTCTGGATCGACGCCAAATAGGTCCGGGGGCATCGCCGTGCTGCGCTTCGCCCTGGGCAAGCTCCTGTCGGTCGCCGGCACGATGCTCGGCCTCGCGATCCTCACCTTCCTGATCACCAACGTGGCGCCGGGCGATCCCGCCCGGCTCGTCGCCGGCCCCGAGGCGACGGCCGACATGGTCGAGACCGTCCGCCGGGAATACGGCCTCGACAAGCCGCTGCCGGTGCAGCTCGCGATCTATCTCGGCGACCTGGCGCGGGGCGATCTCGGCACCTCGATCGTCACGACCCGGCCGGTCCTCGCCGAGATCGGGCGCACGTTCCCGGCGACGCTGGAGCTCGTGCTGGTCGCGATGGCGATCGGGGTGGGGTTCGGGCTGCCGCTCGGCATCCTGTCGGCGCTGAAGCGCGACGGCCCCCTCGACCACCTGACGCGCATCCTGTCGATCTCGGGGGTGGCGCTGCCGGCCTTCTGGTTCGGCATCCTGCTCCAGTTCGCCTTCGCGGTGCACCTCGAATGGCTGCCGGTCTCCGGCCGCCTGCCGCTCTCGGAGGTGCCGCCGGACCCGATCACCGGCCTCGTCCTGGTGGATTCGCTCTTGCGCGGGCAGGTCGAGACCTTCCGCCTGGCCCTCGCCCACATCCTGCTGCCGGCCGTCGTGCTCTCCTTCCCGTGCCTCGCCTCGATCCTGCGGGTGAACCGCGCCGAGATGATCGAGGCCCTGCAATCCGACCACGTCGTGGCCGCCCGCGCCCACGGCATCGCGCCGTTGCGCATCGTGGCGGTCTATGCTCTGCGCAACGCGCTCCTGCCGACGCTGGCGATCATCGGCTTGCGCTTCGGCTGGATGCTGGGCTCGACCGTGCTCGTCGAGACGGTGTTCGACTGGCCCGGCATCGGCCTCTACGCAGTCTCCTCGGCGCTCGCCTCGGACTTCAAGCCGGTCGTCGGGGTCACGCTGGCGATCGGCCTGTGCTTCATGACCGTCAACATCCTGGTCGACCTCGCCTATGCGTGGATCGATCCGCGCCTGAGGGCGGCGTGATGGCGGCGCCCGACACTGCCCCGGCGCTGGCCGGGGCGCCGCCCTCCTTCCGCACCCGCCACGCCGGCACGATCCGGCAATGGCGGCTCTACGCCCATCTGTTCCGCCGCTCGTTCTCGTCGATGCTGGGCCTCGGCCTCGTCGTGCTGTTCCTGGTGCTCGCCGCGTTCGGGTCCTGGCTCGCGCCCTATCCGGGCGACACGGCGGGCGCCGTCAAGCTGTCGCAGCGGCTCCTGGCGCCGTCCTTCGCCCGCCCCTTCGGCACCGACGAGATGGGGGCCGACCTCCTGTCCCGGGTCATTGTCGGCACCCGGATCTCGCTCTGGATCGGGCTCATCATCACGGTGGTGGGCGCCGGCATCGGGGTGCCGCTCGGGATCGTCGCCGGCTACACGCGGAGCCGGGTCTTGCGCGGCGCGATCATGCGCGTGACGGACCTGTTCCTCGCCGTGCCGGGCCTCGCGCTGGCGCTCGCGATCGTGGCGGCGCTCGGGCCGGGGATCGCGAACTGCATCGCGGCGCTCGCCCTCGTCTGGTGGCCGGGCTACGTCCGGCTCGTCGCGGCCAAGACCCTGTCGGTGAAGGAGGAGCTGTTCGTCGAGGCGAGCCGGGCGGCCGGCGCCCGCACGCCCTGGATCCTCTGGCACCACATCCTGCCGAACTGTCTGTCGCCGATCATCGTCAAGCTCTCGATGGATATGGGCCTCGCCGTGCTCTCGGCCGCGAGCCTCGGCTTCATCGGGCTCGGGGCGAAGCCGCCGGACCCGGAATGGGGCGCGATGATCTCGGTCGCCCGGTCCTACATGCCCGATTGGTGGTGGTACTCGGCGTGTCCCGGCCTCGCGATCTTCCTCACCGTGCTCGGCTTCAACCTGCTCGGCGACGGCCTGCGCGACATCCTGGACCCCAAGAGTTCCGGACGATGAGGAGTTCCGGACGATGAGCAGGCTGCTGGCGATCGAGGATTACCACCTCGCGATCCCTACCTTCGACGGGGCGGCGCGGGTGCTGAACGGAATCGACCTCGCCGTTGACGAGGGCGAGACGCTCGGCATCGTCGGCGAGTCCGGATGCGGCAAGACCGTGCTCGCCCGCACGATCCTGGGGCTCGGGCCGGGCCGGGCGGAGCGGACCGGAGGCCGCATCCTGTTCGAGGGGCGCGACGTCGGGGCTTTCAGCGAGCGCGACTGGCGGGCCATCCGGGGCGTGAGGATCTCGATGATCTTCCAGGACCCGATGACCTACCTGAACCCGCTCTTCACGATCGGGCAGCAGCTCGGCGACGCGATCGCCGCCCACGCCAAGGCGGATCTCCGGGCCAAGGCGGATCACCGAGCCAAGGCGGATCACCGAGCGAAGCCGAGCCGCTCCGCCCGCCGGGACCGGGCTGCCGATCTCCTGGCGCAGGTGGGGTTGCGCGAGCCGGAGCGGGTGCTCGATTCCTACCCGCACCAGCTCTCGGGCGGCATGCGCCAGCGCGTGCTGATCGCGCTCGCCCTGTCGGGGAGGCCGCGCCTGCTGATCGCCGACGAGCCGACCACCGCCCTCGACGTGACGGTGCAGGCCCAGGTGCTGCGGCTCCTGCGCGACCTGGTCGACCGCCTGCGGCTGACCGTGGTGATGATCAGCCACGATGTCGGCGCGATCGCGGCCCTGACCGAGCGGGTGGCCGTCATGTATGCCGGCAACGTCGTCGAGGAGGGCCGGACGGTGCAGGTGCTGGCGCGTCCGCGCCACCCCTACACGCAGGGCCTGCTCGCCGCCCTGCCGGAGATCGACGGCGACGTCCGGCGCCTCGCGGGCGTGCCGGGCACGATCCCGAGCCTGATCGATCCGCCGGGCGGCTGCCGCTTCCATCCGCGCTGCGCCCGCGCCACGGCGCGCTGCGCCGCCGAGCGCCCGCTCCTGCGCAAGGCCGAGCC
>JAEWKL010000426.1 GCA_023386115.1 Pseudomonadota bacterium | reverse complement strand
GGTCGGGCCGCCGCTCACCGGGTCTCCACCCCGCGGCTCGGGACGGCCGCGGCGCCGCCGTGCAACGCCTCGCGCACCGCGGTGACGGCGGCGAAGTACGCCTCGTCCTCGCGCAGGTCGTCCGAGCGGTCGCCGGACCGGCCCAGGCGCACGTCCACGACGCCCGCGATCCGCCCGGGCCGGGCGGACATCACCACGACGCGGTCGGACAGGAACACGGCCTCGGGGATCGAGTGCGTGACGAAGACGACCGCGGCGCGGGTCTCGGCGCAGATCCGCACGAGCTCGGACTGCAGCCGCTCGCGGGTCATCTCGTCGAGCGCCCCGAACGGCTCGTCCATCAGCAGCAGGCTGGGCCGCTCCGCGAGCGCCCGGGCGATGGCGACGCGCTGCTGCATGCCGCCGGAGAGCTGGTCCGGGAAGTGGTCCGCGAACTCCGTGAGCCCGACGAGCGCCAGCATCTCGTCGGCGCGCTCCCGGCGGGCCGCGCGGCCCGCCCCGTGCAGGGACAGCGGCAGCTCGATGTTCGCGCGCACGGTGCGCCACGGGAGCAGCCCGGCCTGCTGGAACGCGATGCCGTAGTCGTGGCCGAGGCGCGCCTGCTCGGCCGGGCGGCCGAAGACCGTGACCGTGCCGGAGGTCGGCCGGTCGAGGTCCGCGACCAGCCGCAGCAGGGTGGACTTGCCGCAGCCCGACGGCCCGATCAGCGCCGTGACCTGGCGGTCGAGGAAGTTGAGGTTGATGTTCTTCAGGCCCCTGAAGTCGCCGTAGTAGAAGTTGAGGTCCTTGACGGCGAGGCGGATCGGGGCGGACTCGTCGGCCGTGCTCTGGCCCACGACCGGCGCGGCAGTGGCGGTGGCGCTCATCGGTGTGTCTCCGGGCAGGATGTGCGGGTCAGCGCCCCTTCGGGCCGCTCAGGACGAGGCGGGCCACGATGGAGAGGCCCAGGATGGTGACGGTGATGAGGAGCGCGCCGGCCCAGGCCATCTGGCGCCAGTTCTCGTAAGGCGAGAGGGCGAACTGGTAGATCATCACCGGCAGGTTCGCGACGCCGCCCATCAGGTTGGGGCTGAACCAGGAATTGTTGTTGAGCGCGGTGAAGAGCAGCGGCGCGGTCTCGCCGGCGATGCGGGCGAGGGCGAGCAGCACGCCGGTGACGATGCCGGACTGCGCCGCCCGCCAGGTGACGCTGCGGATCACGATCGACATCGGGGCGCCGAGGGCGACGCCGGCCTCGCGCAGGGTGCCGGGCACCAGGCGCATCATGTCCTCGGTGGTGCGCACGATCACCGGCGTCGCGATGATGGCGAGCGCCACGCCGCCGGCCCAGCCCGAATAGCCGCCCATCGGCCGCACCATCAGGGTGTAGACGAACAGGCCGATCAGGATCGAGGGCGCCGAGAGCAGGATGTCGTTGAGGAAGCGGATCAGGTCGGCGAGCTTCGAGGTGCGGCCGTACTCGGCGAGGTGGGTCCCGGCCAGCACGCCGATGGGGGTGGCCACCACGATGCCGAGCGTCGTCATCACGAGGCTGCCGAGGATCGCGTTGGCGATGCCGCCGCCCTCGGAGCCGGGGCCGGGGGTGACCTGGGTGAGCAGGGTCGGCGTGAAGCCGCGCACGCCCTCGATGATCAGCATGAGCAGGATCGAGCCGAGCACCACCGCGCCGAGCGCCGTCGCGACGGTGCAGGACACGATCAGGAGCTTGTCGGCGGAGCGACGGCTGGCGCGGACCCGGCCCCATTCCTGCGGGGCGGGCGAAGCGGAAGCAGCCGGGGCGGAGCCCTGGACCGCGGCGGGGGAGGCGTTCATCGGGAGGTGTCCTGCGATGATCTTGAGATGATGATCCTGGGATCAGGCCACCTTCGCGCGGCGCACCAGCAGCCGGGCGATGATGAGCACGATGAAGGTGACGACGAACAGGATGCAGCCGAGCGCCATCAGCGAGCTGAGCTGCAGGCCGTCGGCCTCGTTGAACTCGTTGGCGATGCGCGAGGCGATGGTCGAGCCCGGATCGAAGATCGAGGCCGAGAGGCGGTTGGCGTTGGCGATCACGAAGGTGACCGCCATCGTCTCGCCGAGCGCACGGCCGAGGCCCAGCATGATCGCCCCGATGATCGAGACCGAGGCCTGCGGGATCAGGACGTGGCGCACGACCTCCCAGGTGGTGCAGCCGATGCCGTAGGCGCTCTCGCGCAGGACGGTCGGGATCTGGTCGAGCATGTCGCGGGTGATCGAGGCGACGAAGGGCACGATCATGATCGCCAGGATGATGCCGGCGGTGAGCACGCCGACGCCCGACGGCACCTGGGCGTAGAACAGGGTGCCGACGATCGGCATGCCCTCGACGACGTTCGAGACCGGAATCTGCACGAAGCGCGCGAAGAGCGGCGCGAAGACGAACAGGCCCCACATGCCGTAGATGATGCTCGGCACGGCGGCGAGCAGCTCGATCGTCATCGAGACCGGGCGGCGGGCCCAGCCGGGGCAGAGCTGGGTCAGGTAGATCGCGATGCCGAGCGAGATCGGCACGCCGATGACGAGGGCGAGCAGCGCCGACGCGAGGGTGCCGATGATGGCGACGAGCGCGCCGTATTCCTCGCGCCCGACATTCCAGGCGCTCGAGACGAGGAAGCCCGGGCCGAAGGCCTTGAAGGCGGGCCAGCCGCCATAGGCGATCGAGGCGAGGATGCCGGCGAGCACGGCCAGGACGAGCAGCGCCGACGCGAAGGCGGCGCCGCGGAAGATGCGGTCGCCCACGGGGCTTGGGGCGCGGCGGGCGATTTCGGGCCTCGCCGCCACAGCGACGTTCTCAGACAACGCGACCATCCGGGTTTCCCTTGGAGTGAGCGGCCTCTAGCGCGCTCGGCGGATCGAGGCGAGTCGGACGCGATCCGGCGGGCGGCGGGATCTCGGCTTTCCTCAAGCGCCGCGCGGGCCCGGGATGCGACGGAGCCGGGCGCGGTCGCCCGGCTTTTCCGCATCCTCGTGCCGGCGGAAGTGGGAGAGCGGGGGCCCCGCCCTCCCGGGTTCTGAAGGATCGGACCGACCGGATTACATGCCGAGGACGGGCTTGCCGTCCTTGCCGACGATCGTCTTCCACTCGTCCTCGACCTGGCCCACGACCTTGTCGGGCAGCGGCACGTAGTCGAGATCGGAAGCCAGCTTGTCGCCGCTCTTGTAGGCCCAGCGGAAGAACTTCAGCACCTCGGCGGTGCGGGCCGCGTCGGCCGGGTTCTTGTGGACCAGGATGAAGGTCGCGGCGGTGATCGGCCAGGCCTTGGCGCCGGGCTGGTTGGTCAGCGAGATGCCGAAGCCGGGAGCGGCCTTCCAGTCGGCGTTGGCGGCGGCGGCCTGGAACGCCTCGTCGCCCGGCAGCGGGAACTGGCCGTCCTTGTTCTGGATCAGGGCGACCGGAAGGTTGTTCTGCTTGGCGTAGGCGTACTCGACGTAGCCGATGGCGTTCGGGACCTGCTTGACGACGGCGGTGACGCCCTCGTTGCCCTTGCCGCCCTGGCCGGCCGGCCAGCTGACCGTGGTCGAGGCGCCGAGCTCGGACTTCCACGCCGGCGACACGTCCGACAGGAAGGTGGTGAAGATGTTGGTGGTGCCCGAGGCGTCGGACCGGTAGACCGGGGTGATAGGTGAGTCGGGGAGCTTCACGCCCTCGTTGATCTTGGCGATCTTCGGGTCGGACCACTTCTTGATCTTGCCCTGGTAGATCTCGGCCAGGACCTCGCCGGTGAGCTTGACCTCGCCGGTCTTCACGCCCTGGATGTTCACCACCGGGACGACGCCGCCCATCACGGTCGGGAACTGCACCAGGCCGTCCTTGGTCAGGACCTCGCCCTTCAGCGGCGCGTCGGTGGCGCCGAAATCGACGGTCTTGGCCTGGATCTGCTTGATGCCGCCGCCCGAGCCGATCGACTGGTAGTTCAGGCCGTTGCCGGTCTCCTTGCGGTAGGCTTCGGCCCACTTGGAATAGACCGGGAACGGGAAGGTGGCGCCGGCGCCGGTGATGTCGAGGGCGAGCGCCGAAGTGGCGATCTGGGCGGTCGCGAGCCCGATGGCGAGCGCGTAGGAGAAGGGCTTCACTGATATCTCTCCGTGTTCGGATCGGTCCGGCACGATGCGGGAGCGTTGTCGCCGGCCCGCATCCTGCGCGTCGACGGCCGGTGAGGACGCGACCGGTTTCCCCGGACTGACGCCGGATTGTGTCCCGATCGTTGCCGGGGCGTCCGCCGCGCCGCGAGGGATAAGCCCGGTGCGACGCCGGCCCTATGACGGTTGCATGACGCTGAGATGACAAGCGCGGGCCGGATGCGACGTTCCAGGCCTCTCATGCGTTGGAAGGCGGAGAGACGCCGGCCCTTACGAGCCGCGACCCATGCCGACAGGCGACCCATGCCGACAGGACGAGCCGTTGTGCACAACCTCAACACGACCGAGAGAGATCGAGCCGACGGGGCCCGCGGGGCCGATCGCCCGGACAATGCCGGGCGCCGGGAGCTGATGGCCCTCCACGCTGAGCGGACGGAGCTGGAGCAGCGCCTCGCCAGGGCCGAGCAGGAGCGCCTCTACCTCACCGATCCGGCCGCGGTCGCCGCCGCGCAAGGAGAGGAGACCGCCTTGCTGGCGGAGCTCGACCGCCTCATGACCCGCATCCGCGCAGCCGAGTACCGGAGCCAGCCCGGCGCCCGCACCTGGTAGGCACCGGCACGGCGGGCGCGGGACGACGACCGTGGGAAACCTGGTCGCAGGAGCCCGATCCCGGGAACCTGGGCAGTACGAAGCCGTTGCCCCTCGCGACCCGGGCCATGGGCCCAGGCGCCGCACGGCCGCGCGGCCGGCGGAATGACGGGAGCTGCGGCGATGCAGTGCGAGGACGGGTGGATCGAGGGTGCGGCACGCGACCGGATGCGGCGCTGCTGACTCGTCCTCTCGCCCGCGGCGATGCGCGCATCGACAGGCGCGCGGCGCGCCCCACTTCCCCTTCCAGGAAGCTCCGGCGGGGTATTCATGCGAGCGGCCCGCCAGAGTGCCGCCGCCCCGCCCTCCCCGCTTCAGAACGTGAGAGTCGCATGGCGTCCACCGACAATCCCATCCTCAGCCGCGAGTCCAAGCCCGGCCTGTCCCCGACCGTCCAGCGCCATCTCGGCCACCAGCTGCGCGCGGCCTACGCGCCGCTCGAGACCGCCGCGACGCCGGAGGTCTTCCTCGCCCTGATCGAGAAGCTGGAGGCGGCGCTCGCCGCCCAGGGGCGCGCCGTCGAGCCGGAATTCCGGGAGGGGATGCTGGCCGCCCTGTCCTCGTTGCGCGCCTTCGCGCTCTCGCTCACCAACAACGCCGCCCGGGCCGACGACCTCGTCCAGGACACGATCCTGCGTGCCTGGCAGAACCAGCACCGTTTCCAGCCCGGCACGAACCTGAACGCCTGGCTGTTCACCATCCTGCGCAACGCCTTCTACTCCGAGCAGCGCAAGCGGATGCGCGAGGTGCAGGACGAGGATGGCTCCTACGCGGCGCGCCTGTTCACGGCTCCCGACCAGGGCCACCGCCTCGACGTGCAGGACCTGCGCGCCGGCCTCGCCAAGCTGCCACCGGACCAGCGCGAGGCGCTGATCCTGGTCGGCGCCGAGGGTCTGTCCTACGAGGAGGTGGCGGGCATCTGCGGCGTGGCGATCGGCACGATCAAGAGCCGGGTCAACCGCGCACGCAACCGCCTGGCCGAACTCCTCGGCTACGGCGACGACGACCTGACCGGGGACCGGATGATGCAATCGGCCATGGGCGAGGGCGTCTGAGGGGCGAAGACGTCGGAAGGGCCAGGGCGGCCGAGGCCACGTCATCCGCGACGGCGTCCGGTGCCGTCGCACCTTCGCCCCCGACGACAGCGCCCGCGGTCGATCCCGCGGGCGCTTGGCGTGTCGCTCTCAGTGGCGGTTGTGGAGCAGCCAGCCGAAGACGTAGCCGACCGCGCCCGCCATCAGCAGCGCCGCGAGATGATGGTCGCCGACCTGGCGGGCCACCGCCCGGTCGGCGCGCCGATAATAGTGGCGCCCGGTCTCGCGGGCCTGATCGATCGAGTCCGGCGCGGCATCGGCGAGGCCGCGCACCGCATCCCTCACCTGGTCCTTGGCCTGGCCGTAGACGGTGCGGGCCGCCCCCGCCGCCTGGTCGGCAAGGCCTTGCGCCTGGGTACCGGCATCGCCGGTCCATTCGCCGAACCGCTGCTGCACCTTGCCGCCGAGCTCTTGGCCGGCGCCGATGATCCGGTCGGAATCCATCGCGTCTCTCCTTCATGGCGGACGGTCCGCACGCCGCCGCTTGCCTCCTCAACGCGCTGGAAGCGCAAACGGCTTCCCGTCCCGTCGACATCGACTCCCAGGCCGCCGGATCGAGGCGCGGGAGACGCCCGGCCGGCGCACCGGGATCGCGAATCACCCGGTCGGCGGTGTCGAGTCATGAATGTGTTAACTCAGCGCTTTTCCGCAGTTGCGCCGGCCTGCTGCGAACCGTTAATTGCCTTTAACCTTTGGTGAGGCATCCTGTGAACTCGACCCCGACCGCGTCCGGTGGCGCCCGGATGCGCGCCCTTGCCCGTACGCTGGCCCTCGGGGCGCTGCTCGGCCTCGGGGGCGTGGGCGCCGGCACCACCCTGGTGCATGCCGCGGACGATGCCGGCGTGCTCGATTTCCTGCTCGGCGACGTGCCGCGCACGCTGGGCCTGCCGGCGCGGGCGAAGCGGCCGGAGG
>JAEWKL010000338.1 GCA_023386115.1 Pseudomonadota bacterium | reverse complement strand
CCGTGACGCCCGTGCGCGCCCGCCCCATCGCGTCGACGACGCGGCCGACCCGCAGATCGCCCGACGTCGCGATGCGGACCGACCCGGCCTTGGCCGCGAGAGTCCCGATCGTGTTGCCCGC
This sequence comes from Pseudomonadota bacterium, assembly GCA_023386115.1. GTDB lineage: Bacteria > Pseudomonadota > Alphaproteobacteria > Rhizobiales > Beijerinckiaceae > Methylobacterium. The sequence goes on along the minus strand of JAEWKL010000338.1, from coordinate 2,605 downwards.
CCCGTCGAGCCGGTAGCTGCCGCCGCCGGTGAGCCACAGCGCGCCCACGGCGAGGGGCTGGGACTGGGTGAGCGTGCCGTCGGCGTCGATGGCCAGGGTTCCGGGCAGGGTGGTGGCCGCGTCGAGGACGAGGTCGGTCGCGGCGATGCGCCAGCTGCCGGGGGCGATTCCGGTGAGGAGCGTCCCGGCCGCCGCCGCGTCGACGGCGTTGAGGGCGCTCAGCGTGCCGGGCGTGGCGGGGGCGTCCACCCGCCAGCCGCCGGAGAGGTCGACGCCGGGCATGAATGGCGTGCCCGTGGCGGTGACGAAGGTGGCGGCATCCCCCGCGCCCGAGCCGCCGGGGCCGGCATCGGCCCGCGTATAGGCCACGAGGCGGGTGCCGGCCGGGAGCGTGCCGGCCGGGACGAGGACGTAGTAGCTGCCGTCGGCGCCGGTCGTGGCGGTGCCGAGCGCGACGCCCCCGGCGGCCAGGGAGACCAGGCCGGGCCGGCCGGGAACGGCCGTGGCGCCGGAGGGGGAGACGAGCAGGGTGGCCCCCGCATCCCGGTAGGCGGTGCCCTTGACCGCCTGGACGCCGTCGGGGAAGTGGCTCGTCAGGTAGGGATAGAGGCCCGGGCCGGTGCTCCAGCTGGCCGGGCTGAAGCCGGCCGGGAGCGCGCCGCCCTGGAACTGGTCCGTGGTCAGGCCGGTGGTGCTGCTTGCGGTATAGTTGTAGCCGATGCCCTGGCTCTGGCCGCTGGTCTGCGTGTTCCAGGCGCTGGACGTGACGGTGCCGTAGCTGCTCCCGACGAGGCCACCGGTCATGAGCGATCCGGCCACGGCGCCGATCGCGTAGGACTGGCTCACGGTGGTGCTGTTGAGGGAGCCGACGAGGCCGCCGATCGCGCCGCCCGTGCCCGAGACGGCGCCCATGGCGTAGGACTGGCTGATGTCGCCGCGGTCCTGGTTCATCGAGGTCTTGCCGACGAGGCCACCGACCGAGTCGAGGCCCGTCACGGCGCCGGTGGCATAGGATTGCTCGATGCGCCCCTCGCTGAAGCCGGCGAGGCCGCCGACCTCGCTCGTGCCCGAAACGGCGCCGCTCGCGGACGATTGGGTGATCCGGCTGCTGCCGATGACGCTGGCGTGCTGGCCGACGAGACCGCCGACGTAATTCGTGCCCGTGACGGCCCCCGAGGCCGCGGACTGACTGATGGTGAGGCTGTCGGCCTGGCCGATCAGCCCGCCCACGAACATGCCGCCGGAAACGCGCCCGGTCGCGGCGACGCGGCTGACCAGCGTCTCGCCGGCGTAGCCCGCGAGGGTGCCGACACCGCCGTCGCCGCGGATGCTGCCGCCGATCAGGTTGAGGTTGCTCACCGCGCCGCCGGAGATCTGCCCGAACAGGCCGACAGTGGAGACGCCCGGCGCGTCGATGGTCAGGTCGGTGATCGCGTGGCCGAGTCCCTCCAGGTTTCCGGAGAACGTGCCGATCACCGCTCCCGCATAGGCCGTCCGCGGCGCCGCCAGATCGGTCGCCAGCGCATAGTCGCCCGATCGGCCATTCAGACCCGCGAGCGCCGCCATGGTGCGGACCAGCGTGTAGGACTGCCCGTTGATCGTCAGCGCCTGCCCGCTCACCGGGCCGGCCGCCGCCGTCCCGGCCGCCTGCACGAAGCTGAGGCTCGTGCCGCTCCCGAAGGCGAAGTTGGCCGGGTTCGCTGCCTCGTAGGCGAGCGCGACGCCGACGCCGCCCTTGGCGGTCACGGGCGCATCCACCTGCAGCGCGCCGCCCGAGAGGAGGCCGAGGCTGCCCCCGCTCTCGATCGTCACCGGGCTCGCGACCGTCAGGGATGCGCCCGGCGCCGTCCTCACCAGGAGGCTGTTGGCGGTGGCGACGGGCCGGTCGAGCGTGAAGCTCGACCCCGTGGTGAGGTAGCCCGCGCCGGTCGTGGCGGTGACGACCGCCGCCGCCGCGGCGTCGCTCCCGGCCGCCAGGATCGCGGCCGGCTTGAGGACCGCGAGGTCCGGCACCTGCGACAGCCGCTCCACCCCCGTCGTAACGGTCAGCAGGGTGCCATAGAGGTCGAAGCCGGTCCGGACCGTGCCGCCAGTGCCGATGGCGAACGAAGCAGCCGCGGCCGCGCCGGTCGCCGCGTGGGCCGGGGTGGAGGCCAGCAGGCTCGCGCCGGTGGCGAGCGTGCCGGCGGGAAGCGCGATGTAGTAGGCGCCGTTGGCACCGGTGGCCGCCTGGCCCACGAGCGCGCCGCCGGCATCGAGGGTGACGGTGACGGTGCCCGCGGCGCCGGAGGCCGCCGGCGCGGTGCCGGCATCCTTGTAGGCGGTGCCCGAGACCGCCTGGACGCCGTTCGGGAAGAAGCCGGTGAGGTAGGGATAGAGACCCGACGCCGCGCCGCCCCAGATGCCCGCGGAGAGGCCGATCGCCCCCAGCCCGCCGCCCTGCAGCTGGGCCGTGGTCCGGGCGGCCACGCCGCCCTGGTTGTTGCCGTCATGGCCGAGTCCGGCGGACAGCCCGGTGGTCTGCGTGTCGAAGGCGCCGGCCGTGATCGTGCCCGTGCTCATATTCGCGCCGACGAGGCCGCCGAGCAGGCCGGTCCCGCTCACC
>JAEWKL010000305.1 GCA_023386115.1 Pseudomonadota bacterium | reverse complement strand
CGTCCCAGGCGGCCGGCGAGGCGCCCGTCGGGCTCGGCGACGAACCAGGCCTCGGACGGCGCGCGCGCGACCTGCGCCCGCACCTGCGCGACCGTCAAGCCGGCGGGCAGGATCGCGGCGCGATCGGCGACGTGCTCCACCCGCATCACCGCCGAGAGGTCGATATGCGCGACGAAGCGCTCGACGTAGTCGGTGGCCGGCCGCGCCACGATCTCCTCGGGCTGGCCGATCTGCACCACCTCACCGTCCTTCATCAGGACGATGCGGCCGCCGAGCGCCACCGCCTCGTCGAGGTCGTGGGAGACGAACACGACGGTCTTGCCGAGCTTGGCCTGCAGGTCGCGCAGCTCCGCCTGCATGTCGCGACGGATCAGCGGATCGAGCGCGCTGAACGCCTCGTCCATCAGCAGGATCTCGGCGTCCGCCGCGAGCGCACGGGCGAGGCCGGCCCGCTGCTGCATGCCGCCGGAGAGTTCGTGCGGATATTTGTGCTCCCAGCCGCTCAGGCCGACGAGGGCGATCGCCTCCATGGCGCGCGCGGTCCGCGCTTGCGCCGGTACGGTCTTGATCTCGAGCCCGAAGCCGACATTCGACAGGATCGTGCGGTTGGGCAGCAGGGCGAAGTGCTGGAAGACCATGCCGAAGGTCTGCTGGCGGAAGGCCAGCAGGTCCTTGCGGCCGAGCGCCGTCACGTCGACGTCGCCGACGCGGATGCGCCCGCAGGTCGGCTCGACGAGTCGGTTCATGCAGCGCAGGAGCGTCGACTTTCCGGAGCCCGACAGGCCCATCAGGATCAGGATCTCGCCCTCACGGACATCGAACGAGATGTCGCGCAAGCCGACGACGGCGCCGCAGGAGGCCGCGATCTCGGCCTTGCGCTGACCCTTCGCGATCTGGTCGAGGGCCTCCGCATGGTTCCGACCGAAGATCTTGCTGATGCCCGTCAAGGTCATGTTGCGCATGTGCCCACACCTTTTCCGGAACAGGGCCATTCGGCGAGCCACCCGCGACGCGTCGGCCGTGCAGTCTTTACGGATACTGATGAAAAGCTATCTGCCCCAAGGGTCGCGGCTTGCCCGGGGGCGACACTTTCTGGCAGGATGACGACATAGGCGAACATCCGTGCCGTCCGCCGTTGCTGCGGCGCAGCATTGCCCGCTGTTTCGGCAATGTTGCGGACTTTCGATGCAAGCGATGACGCCGATTCGGGCTGATATCGTGTCGATCGGCGCGGGCGCTATCCTTGCGGACGGCGCGAAACCGGCGGAAAGTGCCGTTGATGACGTCGGGCGTCGGCGGGTGCGCGAGCGCTCGCGTTGCCTCGAAGCTGGCACGGACGGGATAGAGCGCGGGCTTCTTCATTCCCTTGGGCGGGGAGAGGCTTTCGCCCCCTTGTCGGGGGCGAAAGGAGCGGAGGCGAAAGCCGGAGCGAGAGTGAGGGGGAGGTGCCGGATGCGGCTTATCCGGAAACACCCCTCACCCTTGCGGCGAACCTGCGGTTCGCTGCGGGCTTGCCGTTCCGCTTGCGCAGGCTGTCCGGGGAAAAGAACTGGCTCGACTCCCCTCTCCCACACGGGAGCGGGGATCCCGCGCTTGATTTTAAAAGGGATTTTCCCCCGGACAACCCTGCCGCCCGCGGGGAGAGGAGGAAGAGCGCTTCCTCCTGTCAACAAGCAGCCTCGATTCCGGCGCGCGTCCGCCCCTCACGCCACCGGGGGATAATCCACGTAGCCCTGCGCCCCGCCGGTGTACCAGGTCTCGGTGTCGTCGGCCGACAGCGGCAAACCGTCCGCGATCCGGCGCGGCAGGTCGGGATTGGCGATGAAGGGGCGCCCGAACGCGATCGCGTCGGCCTCGCCGGCATCGAGGGCGGCCTGGCCCCGCGCGCCGTCATAGTCGGAATTGAGCACGAAGGCGCCCCGGAAGGCCGCCCGCATCCGCGGCGCCACCGGCGGGCGCTCGGCCTTGCCGTTGGTGCCCTCGAAGCCCGGCTCGCGCACCTCCAGGAAGGCGACGCCGATCTCGGACAGGGCCGCTGACGCCGCCTCGAACAGCGGCTCGGGGTTGCTGTCGTTCACTCCCTGGCGCTCCTCGTTCGGTGACAGGCGCACGCCGGTGCGGTCGGGGCCGACGACCTCTGCCACCGCCGCCGCGACCTCGCGCAGGAACCGGATCCGGTTCTCGATCGAACCGCCATAGCGGTCGGTGCGGAAGTTCGCGTTGTCGCGCAGGAACTGGTCGATGAGGTAGCCGTTCGCGGCATGGATCTGTACGCCGTCGAAACCGGCCTCGAGGGCGTTGCGCGCTGCCGTCCGATAATCCGCCAGGACGGCCGCGATGTCGTCCTCGGTCATGGCGCGCGCCTCGACATGGGGCGCCTTGCCCTCGTAGGTGCGCGCCAGGCCCGGCATCGTGGTCGCGGAGGAGGAGACCGGCTGGCCGCGCCCGGGCAGGCTCGGATGGACCACGCGCCCCATATGCCAGAGCTGCGACACGATCCGCCCGCCCGCCGCGTGCACGGCGGCGGTGACCGGCCGCCAGGCCTCGACCTGCTCAGGCCTCCAGATCCCGGGCGCATAGGGCCAGCCGAGGCCCTGCGCGCTGATGCCGGTCGCCTCGGAGATGATGAGGCCGGCGGACGCGCGCTGGGCGTAGTACTCGACCATCATCGCGGTCGGCACGTGGTCGCGCGTCGCCCGCGCCCGTGTGAGCGGCGCCATGAACACCCGGTTGCGCGCATCGAGCGCGCCGAGGCGGATCGGGTCGAGGAGGTTGGGCATCGCGGGCTCTGCTGGGCGGATCGAGGACAGTCGGCGAGAAAGCTCGGGGGTCAGCGGGTCGTCTGCCGCTGCGGCCGCCGCGAGGCGGCGAGCGACGCGGCCTTGCCGGCGGCGGCGTAGAGGTTCAGGCGCGAATAGACCCCGAAGGCCGAGCCGTCGTCGAGGAAGCCGCCGCCGGGCCCCTGCGTCTCGGTCAGGATGGCGTTCGCCTCCGCGAGGCTCAAGGACGGGAAGGCCGCGGTGAGCAGGTGGCCGGCCTCCGGCGCGAGCTTGCCCACATCCTCGATCGTGTTGGCGGTGCTGGCATGGACCACCGGCAGGCCGTAGGTCTGCGTCGCGTTGTAGAAGGCCTCATTGGCCGCCGCATCCCGGAACCGGCCGGTATCGGTGCCCGCGCAGGCCGCCACCGTGTCGCCGCAGGCATCCTTCAGCACGAGGGCGAGATCGTTGCGCGCCGCCTCCAGGGCTGCGCGGTAATCGGTGATCGCGACCGCGTCGTTGGTCTGCCGGCTCATCTCGTTGATGATGGCCGGGTTCCTGCGGATCTGGCCGACATAGGCCGGATCGTTGGCAAGCAGATGCGCGACCGCGTGGAGCGCCACCGCGCGCCCGCCGAGGACATCCATGGCGTAATGGGCGCCGACGACGATGCGGTTGTTGCCGTACTCGGCCGCCCGCACGATCATCTGCTGGTAGCGCTCGGGCACCAGCAGCGCGAGGATAAGGGACTCGGTGTAGCCGTAGGTGGTGTGGCCGCTCGGATAGGATGGGCTGTCGGTCAGGTTCTGGCTCGGCCCGTGCAGCCAGTCCAGGCTGTGCGAGGTGCGGCCGAAATAATCGTCGCCCCGATAGGCGTAGAGCCGCGGCAGGGTCTGGAATGGGCGGGAATCGCCGAAGGCGTCGGCGCCCTTGCTGCCCGCCGGCCGGTCATAGGCCTTGCCGAACACGTCCGGAACGCCGCCCCGCGCCCCGAACAGGCCGGCGGCCGCCTCCGCGACAGGAGTCTTGCCGTCGGTCGTGCCGTTGGCAAAGAAGTATTTTCCGGAGTTCGAATCCGATTTCGTGATGTTGTTGGTGTAGCCGAGCAGGTCGGCCACCGACTGCGTCACGTTGCTGAACGTCTTGTAGTCCTCGTAGCGCGCCTTCGCCTGGTAGATCGCGCCGAGCCGGCTGCCGAGCCCGTCGGCGAGCTCGGTGGCGTTGCCGTCGGTGATGAAGCAGTCGCGCAGCGCCAGCTGCCGCTGCTGGTCGAGCGGCAGCAGGTGCGGCTGCGGATGCGTGCCGAACTGGATGTCGCCGGTCACCTGCAGGTTGGCGGCGAGCGCCGCCCGCCCCTCGGCGGTCTTCGGCAGGACGCTGACGGGGGCGAGCCCCTGGAGGGCGACGAGGTTCGTCGCGGTCTGCGCCGCCGCCGCGGCGGGCAGCAGCAGGCAGAGAATCGCGGCACCGTGGATCGTGGCCCTGCGCATGACGTCGCCCCCGATGGTCGTTCGGGCGGCAGAAGACGACGCCGGCCGCCTCCTGTCCAGCCCAGGTCGCATCCACAAGGTCGGGCGCTCCCCGCAGATCCGTCGCGGCGGCGAACCCGCCCGGATCGGATTCGGGTGACGATGCGACGAAAATTCTTTCCGTTTCGCCCGGCGAGCAGGGTGCATCGATCTCGATCCCATCGTTCTATAAAAAGAACAATCTCGTTGACTTGAAGAACGCTGCCGGACACCCTTGGAGACCCTGCCTCTCCTCCCTCACAGGATCGTCATGCCGCAGCACCAGGATCCGGCCGTCTCCGTGCCCGCCATGCCTCACCCCTCGGAGCCGAGCCCCGGTCTCGTCGTGGTCGCGCTCTGCGTCACGCTGGTCCTCGCCGCGTTCGCGATCCTGCTGCGCGCCGGCTGAAGGGGCATTCGGATGAACCCGGTCATCGCGGTCGTCGGCGCCGGCTTCAGCGGCAGCATGGCGGCGCTCCACCTCCTCGCCGCCCTGCCCCGGTCGTGGTCGGTGCTGCTGTGCGAGAAGGGCGGCCGCTTCGGACGGGGGCTCGCCTACGGCACGCAGGCGTCGGATCACCTGCTCAACCTGCGCGCCGCCACCATGAGCGCCTATCCGGACCGGCCGCAGCATTTCGCCGATTGGCTCGGCCGCTTGCCCGCGGCGGAGGCGTCGGACATCGTCGCGACGCCGGCCGGCACCTTCGCGCCGCGCGGCCTCTACGGCCGCTACCTGGCCGAGCTGCTCACGCAGGCCGTCGTCAGCGAGGGGGCGCCGCGGCTCCACCTCGTCCAGGACGCCGTCGCCGACCTCGTTCCGGGGCCAAGCGGATACCGCCTGCGCACCGAGGGCGGGACGTCCTACGCGGTGGCCGGCGCGGTGCTCGCCATGGGCAATCTCACCGGCCCGGGAGCGCCGCCGAGCCGCCACCGGCTCGATCCGTGGCGGCCGGACGCGTTCGGCCGGCTGCACCCGGACCGGCCGGTCCTCGTCGTCGGCACCGGCCTCACCATGGTCGACGCGGTGGCCTCCTTGCGCGGCCGGGGCTTTCCGGGCCGCATCGTCGCCCTGTCGCGCCGAGGACTGGTGCCGAATGTCCATGCGCCGACCCGGGCCTGGCCGGTGCCCGATCTCGCCGCCGCCGATCTGGCTTGCCTGACGCGCCTCACCCGGCGAATCCGGGCCGAGATCGCGTCCGCGGCGCGGGCCGGGCGGGACTGGCGCGACGTGATCGACGCATTGCGGCCGATCACCACCTACCTCTGGCGCAGCCTGCCGCCCCGGGAGCAGGCCCGGTTCCTGCGCCACCTGCGGCCGTTCTGGGACGTGCATCGCCACCGGGCCGCCCCACCCGCCGCGGCGGCGATCGCCGCCGAGATCGCGGCGGGAGGCCTGGAGGTGCGGGCCGGTCGCATCC
>JAEWKL010000244.1 GCA_023386115.1 Pseudomonadota bacterium | reverse complement strand
CGGCTACGACGCGGCCTGGAACGCGCTGTGGGAGGCTGCCGCTGCCCTGTGATCCCCTGACACCAACGGAGGCACCCCGTGATCACTCTGACCCAGACCACCACCACGACGCGCACGCTCGACACGCCGGAGGCGATCGCCGACCACGTGGAGGCGGAGTTCGAACGGCGCACCAGCGCGGCCCCGTTCCGCCCCGGCGACCGGGTCCGGATCACCCGGCGCGACGGCCTCCCGCCGGAGTTCCTGGTGGGCGACGTCGGGACCGTGATGCTCTGCGATCCGGAGTTCTCGCCGCTGACGACTCTGATGGGGCTCAACAGCACCGGCATGACGATCCAGTTCCCAGTGCCGACGGCCAACCTCGTCCGCGGCGGCTGACCGCCCGCTCGCTGCGCCACCCGGCCCAAGCCACCCCACACCACCCCTGATAATCCGGAGATCCCAATGACCGCGTCGTCATTCGACCGGGCGCTCGCGCTCGCCCTGAAGCATGAGGGTGGGTATGTCGACCACCCCGCCGATCCGGGTGGCCCGACCAACCTCGGCGTGACCCTCGCCACGCTGTCGGCTGTCCTGGGCCGGCCGGCGACCAAGGCCGACGTGAAGGCGCTCACGCCCGCGAAGGTCGCCCCGATCTACCGGCAGCGGTACTGGGACGCGATCGAGGGCGACGACCTTCCGGCCGGCCTCGACTATGCGGTTTTCGACTGGGCGGTGAACAGTGGGCCGGCTCGCGCCGCGATCGCGCTCCAGTGCCTCGTCGGCGTAGCGGATGACGGCCATATCGGCCCGATCACGCTCAAGGCGGTGGCAGGGCAGGACCGGCAGAAGCTGATCGGGTCGCTCTGCGACGCGCGGCTGGCCTTCCTCAAGGCGCTGTCGACTTGGCCGACCTTCGGCAAGGGTTGGTCGAACCGCGTCGCTGGAGTCCGGAAGGATGCGCTCGCGATGATCGCAGCGGTGCCGGCCGTTCCGACATGCCCGGCCTGCGGCAAGCCTCTGGCCGCCTGATCACCTCCCCGGAAATCCCGGGCAGTTCACCCGCGCCGGCCGGGCCAGCCGAGCATCCCGAAAATTCGGAACCCCATCATGCACCGCATCCTCCTCGCGGCGCTGGCGCTCGCCTGCGTCTGCTCTCCCGCCATGGCTGGCGCCGGCCTGATCGTCGAAGGGCTGCCCGCCACCGGCAGCTTCGCGCACGGCCTCGCCTTCGGCCTGCTGCTCCTCGGCGCCTTGGCGCTCGCCGGTGGTGTTTGCCTCGCGGCCCAGGTCCGGGTGCCGGCCCTGGGCATTCTGGCCGCGGCGCTGATCGCGTGCGTCGTCGGCCCGGCCTTCGCCGCCGAAGTCGCCACCGTCGACAACACCAGCATCACCCTGTCCGCCGCCCCCTGGATCGCGCTTCTCCAGGAGATCGTCATCACCGCGGTCATCCCGGCAGTGGCCGCCTACGCGATCCAGGCCATCCGCAAGGTCTACCCCTGGGTCGCTCTGTTCCTCACCCAGAGCCGGGTGGAGCAGATGGCGAACGCCGTGACCGAGTACGCCATCAATGCCGTGCCGGGCGCCGTGAAGGAGGGCAAGCTGTCGATCAACGTCGGCTCGGCCGTGATCGCGAAGGCGGTGCAGCGGGCGGTGGATGCAGCACCGGCGAAGGCCCTTGAGGCGGCCGGCGGCGAGGCGGGGCTCGCTGAGATCGTCTTCCGGAAGCTCAACCTGGAAGACGACGCGAACGAGCACAACACCCTGGCGCCGGTGTTGGCGCAACTGCCGCGCGCCGTGAAGTAGCCCTCGCCGCCAGCCGGCAGCACCCGGAGGACGCGCCATGCGCTTCAACCGCGGCCGCTGCTGGCTGGCCTCCCTCGCCCCCTGGCACGACGGCACAATGCTCCACTACGATCCCGATCCCGTCCTCAACGAGCGCATCCGCCGCGCCGTCCGCTACGGCCAGACCCGATGGGCCGAGGTGTGGCTGAGCGCCATCATGGTCACGGTCGGCGCGGTGATCCTCTCGCCAGCGGCGACGTTCGTCGGCCCGCAGTGGCGGGTCATCGCCTCCTTCGTCACTGAGGCGCAGGCCGGCACGATCTCCATCGTGGTCGGCTCGGCGCGGCTCGCCGCGCTCATCATCAACGGCCGGCGTGGGCGCGAGACGAGCTTCATCCGCACGATCGGCTGCATGGGCGGATTCGCCTTCTGGCTGGCGCTGTTCGTCGGGTTTGCCCTGGCCTATCCGCCGGCCAACATCGGCATCGCGCTCTTCAGCGTCTTCGCCATCGCCGAGCTGCACTCCTCCGGCCGGGCCGCCTCCGACATGGCGGCAGAGGCCACGTTCGGGCTGCGGAAGAGGAGGCGCGCCGCAGCCGGGAGGGAAGCCGAGGAGAGGAGGCGCACCCTTGGCGGATCCGGTCGCAACGCTCGATAGCTGGCCTGCCATCGCCATCGGCATCACCGCGGCCGTGGCCGGCGCCCTCGTTCCTATCAACGCCTTCGTGAAGACCATGCTGGACTACCGCCTCGAGGCGATGAAGGCGGAAGCCCTCAAGCCTGACACGGCCCGTGAGATCGCGACCGCGACAGGCGGTGCAGTCTTCGACAGCATGGCGATCGCCGACCTCACGACCGCGATCAAGGGGCTCACGGCGGCGATCGTGGCCGAGACCGCTGCGGATCAGGCGGCCCATGCGGAGCAGGTCACCGCGGTGCTGAGTCGGCTGGTACCGGTCCTCGAGCGCCTGGATGAGCGGGAGCCGCCGCCGCACCGGCCATCCAGGTCGCATCGTTGATCCGGAACCACCCCAGCACTGACCCGTTGGACCATCAGACCTTCATCGGACGTAGGCCCCCAAACCTTCAGCCCCGCCGGCAGCCGCCGAGCGGGGCTTTTTCGTTCGCCCCATAGGGTCCAAACACAATCAGCTTGACCATGCGAGGGTCTGCACCCGACCCTTTGCCGACGCTTGGAAGGTCCGCTTTCCGGCCGCTTCGCGGACGATGATCTACGACTGGAACGGGTGGTTTCCCGCCCGTCCGCTTCTGGACAGCGGTTGCATCGAAGCGGACATCGTCGGCGCGCCCTTACAGGAAGAGAGAATATCATCGGCGCTTGTCTCCGCCGGGTTGCAGCTCGTCGATGTGGTAAGCCATCAAGGGTGCCAGTCGCGCGATGTGCGGCTGCCATCGTGCCCGCTGCGCGAGATAAATCTCGGCGCCTGCCTCGTTGGGCATCGCCTCGATCCCTGCCGAAGAGAGCTGCCTGATAGCTTCTGCGAAGCGTGTGCGCCATGCCTCGCTCTCGGCCCTGCCGACGTCGGCAGGCGTCGGCAGGTCTGCGCGCAAGAATGTCGTTTCGAGCGTGAGCACGAGCAGCATGGCAACGCGCCAGATTGCGTCGACGGCGGCGGCGTCCTTCAACCATGCTGCCTGACGGCCTCCGATCGCGCTGCGGATCAGCGACACCGTGTCGAGGGCGACGAAGACCTGTGCCGAGACCGAATAGAAGGGCTGACGGAAGCGGAAGTAGAACAGCACGGGATAGAAATGATGCGCCTCCTTGATCTCGGAAAGAGACGCAGCGAGGTCGGCCAAGTGGGTGTAGCCTGAACTAAACTGTCCCTGCGGCCCGAGACGCGCCAGGAGTTCGGCTGCATCGGCGCTCTCACCCGTCAGGAGATGCAGCTTCAGCCCAAGGGCGTTGCGTTGCCGGAGCGCGCTGTAGACCTGCATCACGTAGGTCAGGACCAGAGACGTCGCCGACATGCCGATGAGGGAGTTCACGAGATAAAGGACGCGGTAGCTGTCGGTGACCGGTTTGAAGTCGCTGGCTCCCACGATCGCCATGCTGCTGCCGCCCGCGTAGAGGGCGGTTATGAAGTCGGTCGGCGTCTCGCCACTGCTCGCCCGAACCGCCACACCGAGCGCGGGGTGGATGATCAGGCCGGCTCCGAGGGTGAGCCCCAAGGCCCAGAGCAGGACGTAGACGATGAGGATGGCCGGGCCGCAGAAGGACAGCACGGCGCCCCGCTTCTGCCCGGCTGCATCGGCGGCGGCGCGGAAGATCGCCCACGTGAGATAGGCGACCCTGTCCGCGATCAGGCCTGTCCCCATGCGCGCGTAGAGGACCGTCAGGAAGATGTCGGCGAGGACGAGACTCATGACGAGCGCGCCCGATGCCTGTTCGAGGACGGGCAGGATCAGGCCAGCCATCCCTCCGACCTCAGGCGTTGGTTAGGGTCCAAGGACGCATCGCTTCTGGTCCGATGATGTCGGGCGGTGGTTTGAAGCCGCGTGCCGCGCCCCGCATCGCCTCGGCACGATTGCGGAAGCCGCTGCGGCGGCGGTAATCGCGTCGGATCTTCTCAGACGGAGCGAGGGGGCATCCGAGAGGCTCCGCGCACAGATCACGTCGACTGCGGTGACGCCGGCCAAAGCGATAAGGGCGACCACCACGTTGTCCTTGCGCGGGTTATGGCCCTCAAGTCCGGGCAGCACCGTGGCGATATCGAGCGCGTCCCCGGCTACGCGTGCCGAGATCCACGGGGTGGGATCGCTTGCACCCAAGATCCCGACCCCCTGGAGGAGTTCGCGCACGCCGTAGGCTCGGATGACTGGCGCCGAGCGCGGCATTCCAAGCCATCGAGCGATGGCTCCCCCGCACGCCAATTCGGTTACCCCGAGGCCGATCGAGAACCAGCCCAAGCCTCGGGCAAGTTCCCGAGTTGCGGGATCTGGTCTGCGGCGCGGATCGGAAACAAGGTAGTTTGGCAACTCAGAGCGATCAGGAGCGCCGCTCCGGTGGCGTTGTGACATGGCCTCGGGCATGCTGACTTCCTCGCGGCACCAGGGAGGGCGAAGGGAGCAGGCCCGCCGCAGTGAGACGGGCCGCGGAACCACTCAGGGTCTGAGCACCACCTTGATGCAGTTGTCCTTCTTGTCGCGGAACGTCTTGTACATCTCGGGCCCTTGTTCGAGCTTAGCCCGGTGGGTGATGACGAAGGAGGGGTCGATCTGACCATCGTCGATGCGCTTGACGAGGTCGTCGGTCCATCGGTTCACGTGGGTCTGCCCCGTTCGGATGGTCAGTCCCTTGTTCATCAGGGCTCCCATCGGCACTTTGTCGATGAGCCCGCCATAGACGCCCGGGATCGAGAGGATGCCGGCGGGACGGCAGACATAGATCATCTCGCGCAGCACTGAAGCGCGGTCGCTCTCCAGCATCACCGCCTGCTTGACGCGGTCATAGGCGTGTTCGAGCGCGCGCGGCGAATGCGCCTCCATGCCGACGGCATCGATGCACTTCTCCGGGCCCTTGCCGCCCGTGAGTTCGTTCAGACGTTCGACCGTGCTTTCCTGACTGTTGTCGATGGTGATCGCACCACCCGCGCGCGCCATCTCCAGGCGCTCGGGCACGCTGTCGATGCAGACCACCTGCTTGGCACCGAGCAGGAGCGCGGAGCGGAGCGTCATCTGACCGACGGGACCGGCGCCCCAGATCGCGACCGTATCGGTCGGCTGGATATCGGCCTGTACGGCCGCCTGCCACCCGGTGGGGAAGATGTCACCGAGGAACAGGACCTGCTCGTCGCTCAGGTTCTCCGGCACCTTGATGTGCGTCTTGTCGGCAAACGGCACGCGGACGTACTCGGCCTGCCCGCCCTGGTACCCGCCCGTGAGGTGGGTGTACCCGAAAAGTCCCGCGGTGGTGTGCCCGAAGGCTTTGTCGGCAATGTCCTTGTTGCGGTTCGAGCGTTCGCAGACGGAGAAGTAGCCGCGCTTACACTGGTCGCACTCGCCACAGATAATCGTGAACGGCACGACGATGCGCTCCCCATTCTTGAGCGCGCCATTGACACCTTTGCCGGTCTCGACGACTTCGCCCATGAACTCGTGGCCCATGACGTCGCCCTTCTCCATGCCGGGCATGAAGTGGTCGTAGAGGTGCAGGTCCGAGCCGCAGATCGCGCAGGCTGTGACCTTGATGATCGCGTCGCGGTCATCCTCGATCTTAGGGTCCGGGACCGTGTCGCAGCGGATGTCCTCAGTGCCGTGCCAAACCAGCGCCCTCATGGAACATCTCCTAACATGTATTAAGTTTCTCGTCCCCCAATTTTAGATCTACTGGTCCGAACGGGCTTCAAATTGAAAAGTTTCATGCCCTAACTGCACAAAATTTGAGCGAAATGACATTCACCTCAAAGTTTTATCTTGGCAGTGACAGATTTCGATGGCGGACTTTGAACGTTATAACAATTGTAAACAAACAAGTTTGGCAAAAATATTTAGTGAGTAAGATTAGTAGCCGCTGAGCTTATCTGGCGATGTGAAGGAATACGGCCCTGTGGGAGCGGGCCGAGCGCCGGCGAGGTCTGGTTCGGCGCATGCTGGGATCACGAAAGCGACCGCCGCAAGACCGGAAGTAGAGCGTCCGCTTCGGGACGAACGGCCAAGGTCCAGTTGCCGCCCGAGCCGAAGTTGCCGGAGATTTGACGAACGACCGCTTTTGAGAAGCGCCGACGGCTGTCCGAGTGGCCGGGTTGGGTCGGATGCAGAACGTCCGCTTCTGGGCGAAAATCCAAGGTCTGCTCACCACCCTCACCGGTCCTTCATGCGATTAAGCTAAGTGGGTAGCACCCTAAGCAGGGAGCCGCCCTAGCACGGTCCCGTTAGCCGACGGGATCTCCTCGTTCCCACGCCTTCAGCCCCGCCGGCAGCCGCCGAGCGGGGCATTTTTTAGTTGGACCGCGTCGCTAGCCCACCCGGCTTGAGGGCAGCCGCGCCATGAATGTCTTCCCTTTGATCTGCTCAATAACAACCGTGGGAGGTTTCTTAAATTCCCACTTGGCAAATCCAGGATTGATTAGCCAACCGCCAATATTTTTATGTATTAATTCACGACAACTGCCTTGCCACATTGAGTGTTTGTCAAAATTTACTTCAAAAAATTCATCTTCTCCTTGAAGCTGAAGGTAAATAGATCCCCATTCCCTACTCAAAAACGCGCCCCGATCCGTGGCGCTGAGCCTCAGTCCGTAACCCGCGCCGGACAGGCTTCGTCTGCCACTGAACCATGCTGATGTAGTGAAGGTGCACGGCCTTGGATCATCAAGAGTTATACCTCAATCCTCGAAACCGCTATGGTCGGGCATAACACTCTCACACCCCTCCGGCCACGGCACGTCCCGGCGGATGACGAGGCGCAGCGGCTCGCGCACCCAGTCGAGCCTCGGGTCAAGGTCTTTGTCGCACCGCCCCTTGAGCACAGCGCGCCAACCCCATGCGTTTCTCAATGTGGTCGATTAGGACGCGGCACCGCAATGTTGCGGTGCCCTCATCAGGGCATGTTCGATCCGACTTACCCGCCCGGCTCGCCGCCGAGGCGGGTTTTTCGTGTCAGGCCTCGGTTCATCGCCACGAAGTCGCGCGCCCGGTCGTAGGCCCATCGGATCAGGACAGCCTTCCACGGGTCGGTGGGGTCCAGATCCTCCCATGCTGGCCACCACCCTGCCCGCCAGCGAGCGTGCTCGTGTAGCCTGCGGGCGATGATGTCGAGGTGCTGAGGGTTGGCGGGAAGGTGGGTCACGCCTTGTGTCTCTCGGGCTGAACGCTACGTTCCTCGCCTCTCACGAGAGGCCGGTCTGCTTGACCCGAGCATCCCGTGATCGAGCCAGCAAGCCGCGCAACCCGGTCACAAGATCGTGGAGGCTGTGCTGATACTCTCCGATGACGGACGGCGTCACGGGGCGCCCCTCACGGATTGATAGAATGCGCCCGAACGGGGTCTCTACGATCCTGACGTTTTCCTCGCCTAGGACGGCTCGCAAGCGCTCAAGGTATTCGCTCTCCGACATCCTGCGGGGCTGGAACAGGTAGCGCACGCCGAACGGGCGAGTGCATCTCGGCCGCGTTGAGTAGTAGTTCGGCCCTTGCATCCTTGCTCCCTCTAGCCTCACGCGATCTTCCCATCCAAAGGCAGGGCCTTCCGCCTCTAGCCCACCACCGCAAGCTAAGTGCAATATACGATCAGGGCGGGGGTGAGAGTGATGTGGGCGACGACATGCATGCGATCTAAGCCAAAGTGATTAGTCGTCAGAAAGTAGAAAAAGAAGGCACCCACGCCGAGGCTGTGATCGTGGTGAAGGTGACTGGCGTGAGCGCACCCCTCATCTTGAGGTAGGCACCATAAGCCTATCGGAGGTGAGCGGGTCGCGCCTGCCCCAATTTGATGCAGAACCCGAGAGGCATCCCGGGGCGCCTCACACTACCGGCGCCAGCAGGAACGCAGCCCAGGCCGATCTCGTACCCTCTTGTCGCAGGCTAAGGCGCTTGGGAGCGCCTTCCGCTATGAGGCCACCGAGTTGACGCCGCGCCGACGCGCCCTGCCCCGAGAACGCCCCCATGCCCCGATTCTACTTCGACATCCACGACGGCGAGTGGAGCCGCGACGATGTGGGGACAGAGTGCAGAGACGTCGAAGCGGCGTGCCGGGAGGCAAAGCAAGCCCTACCGGAGATAGCCCTTGATCAGGCTCCGCGTGATGGGGATCGCCGAGCGATCACGGTTCTGGTCTCCGATGAGGACCGCCAGCCGGTCTACTCCGCCACGTTGACCTATGCAGGGCTGCTGATGAAGGCTTGAGGCTCATCCGACCGGCGCCAGCAGGATCGCTGTCCTCGTGGTGCTCTATAGCCAGACGAGCCCGGCCGAGAAGCGCACCTGGTCGACGAGGTTCGAGATGCGCTCACCACGGTTCACGACGCGGTTGTGCGAGGTGCCGATGGTAAGCGCGGCTGCTCAATGAGACCGCCTGCACCCTAACCGCTGCAATGGGTGGGGAGCGGTGGTTGGCTCGGTGCCCGGAAGCGGACTTGGGCCATGTGGCGGTCGGGCCTTGGCATATGTAGGGTTACAGGATGTCAGAACCGGGCGGTGCACTCGGCAAGTGCACCCCCAAGCGCGCCACATGGCCGTATGTGGGCTGTTCTTCGCCAAGCCCTACCGGCATAAGGCGGTAACGGCGACGCAGCGGATGGTGGCGTAGCCCATCGCCTGGCGGCTACGCTCAAACCATCCAAGACAAGGCGGTGGCAATCTGTCGGTGCGTCCAATGCGCCAAGCGGGCAAGCGCCTTCTTGTCTACGATCTCGATTTGCTGCCGATGCCGCCGGATCATCCCGTCCTTCTCCAGCCTCTTGAATATCCGGTTTACATGCACGATCGTGATACCTAGCACGTCGGCGATTTCATGCTGACGCAGCGGCAGATCGAACCGATCCGCTTTAGCGAGCCCGGCGGCCGACAATCGTTCGTGAAGGTCCAACAGAAGCCCGCCCATCCGCTCCAGCGAGGACGTCCGACCGATTCGGGTCAGGCTATCCATCAGGGCGACGCGCTCGCGCTGGGCGCTGAGGAACATCGCCATCGCGAAGCGCGGCGAGGCGGCGAACAGGTGCGCGAACCGATCGAGCGGCAACTGGGCGACGACGACCGGGGTCAGCGCGGTGAGCGTGTCTGCGGTCTCTGTCAGGCTCATGCTTGGCGTGCCCATGAGGTCGCCGGGCAGGTGGACCTTGGTGATCTGGCGGGTGCCGCCGTCCAAATCGACGGAGGCCGAGGCCCAGCCTTCGATCAAGAGGTAGACGCAGGTCGGCTCCACGCCCTGCGCGCGAATGACGACCCCGCGAGATAGCGCGACTGGCTTGCAGGCCAAACCCCTGACCTCGGCCATTTCTGTATCCGTGAGAGCCACGAACTCGCCGAAGCGTCGGAGCGATTGAACCGGCACGGCGTTCCACCCGCCGGGCTTGTTGGGGCTGTCGCTCAATTCGATAGGCTCGACATCAATCTCGGGGCGTCGTTCATGCTGGCCGAGACGCTCAAAGACCGCAACATCCCGTTCGTAGTTATGACCGGCTACGATGCCGAGGCGATCCCAGTGGAGTTCGAGGGCGTTGAGCGGCTAGAGAAGTCGCTTCAGCTCAGGCAGATCGTGGGGGCAGTCGCAAAACCGGCGACGGCCGCGTAGTAGCCCGGGAGCGGACCTTCCGAGGGGCTGCAACGGGTGGTAAGCGGACGTCGCGTACAGCTGGATGGACCAATGACCGGTTCTCGGTACCTGCTCTCGCTGCTTCTGTTGAAGGTAAGCTTAGCCACGGCATGGCCGGCTCGAGCCGAAATCGACCCCGAAGTTCTGACTCCGGTTCCGATCGTGCAGGATGCACGGTTGGAGATCAGAACTCCGCAGGGGACAGGTGTCATGCCGGTGCACCTGACGCGAGATTGGGCGACTCCACAACCCAGCGTGGAGCGAGCGGTTATCGTGATCCATGGCTGGCCCCGCCGAGACCTGCGCGCCGGAGAGTTCGCCGCCTCAAAGGCAGGAGAAGCGGCCGGGCACACCATGATCATCACGCCGCAATTTCTCATCCAGGCCGACATCGAGGCCCACCAACTTCCGAACGAGACTCTGCGTTGGGGCCCGAGAGACTGGGCGATTGGGATCGACGCCACGGAACCTGCCGCGATCAGCTCTTTTGATGTTCTTGATGCAATCCTCAACCGTCTGATTGACAGGCGGACCTTTCCGAGCCTGCGGGACATCGTGATCGCCGGGCACTCGGCCGGTGGAAGATTTGTGCAACGTTACGCGGCTGTCGGCCACGGCCCAGCACCCGCCGGCATTCATCTCCGCTATGTCGTCGCCAACCCGTCCGATTACCTCTACCTGGACGACGCTCGCCCGCTGGAGCCACAGCCCGGGTGCGGTACCGTTGGTCGATGGGGGTACGGGCTCGGCGACGTGCCTCGCTACGTTCATCGACCGGTGAACCCGGCAACGCTACGGGCGGAGTATATCGCGAAAGACATCGTCTACCTACTCGGAACCGCCGACGATGATCCGCATCACCCGCAGCTGGATCAGACTTGCGGGGCCCAGGCTCAAGGCGCCACGCGGTTGCAGCGTGGCCTCAACTACGTGCGGATGCTCTCCCCAGGGCCGCGGCAGACTCTCCTGAAGGTGCCGGGAATAGGCCATCGCAGCTCGCCGATGCTGGGCTCCGCGTGTGGTGTATTCGCACTGTTCGGCGCAGGATCATGCGAGGTGGCTCACTAAACCGAAAGCTGCCGCGTCCGGCGCTCTCAATCCGGCGCCCGATTTCGCTTAAGGTTGAAAGAGGGACAGCCGCCTCGGGTTGAGAGCGGACCTTGGTCACTCAGGGTGATAGCCCACCAAATTGACCCGATCGGCATCAAGGGTGAGCTAGAGATCAATCATAAGTTTGAACCGCATCGTGGCTCACCCGGATTGGTGGTGTGCATGGCGTCGATCACTACGCTCGGAAACCGTCGCGCCAGTTGTTCGTTTTTCCTCGGCACCTATCACCGCTACTCACTACTGCAACGCGACGATGCAAAACCCGAGTATGACTGATACCCCCACGATCGGCACGCTGCATCGGCTCGGGCGCGTCACGGACGAGCAGATCGATGTGGCCGTGGAGGATTTCCTGAACGATCCCGTCCCCGGCGCGCGCCGGCTCGCGGACGGCATCGCAATCGACGTCTGCGCTGTCATGGCGGCCAACCCTTATGCCCGCGAGGTCATAGCGGCGAGGGACACGTCGGAGGCGCAGATGCGTATGGCGGTCAGAAGTGCGATCCTGCTGGCGCGACCCGTATCGCTGCGCAGGGGATAGGAGCGACATCTCCGGACACTGAATGCCACTCCGGATGCCCTAATCGCGCGGCGAGGTCGAGCGGCGACTATCCCGCTCGGATCGGGGGTCTTGTTGCCGGACCGCCGCCGCACCTCTCCGCAAACAAAAAGGCCGCCCTTGCGAGCGGCCGAAGTCTAGGGAGGAAACGCCCGTGATGGGCGCTCCTGATCTAGATCCGGACAGACCCCGGCGCTGTGCGCGATCGCACAGAACGCCGGTTTCCTGCCAGCAGATCTTTCACCCGGCTTTCCTGGTGAAACCTTTCCGGACCTGCCCAAGGCCGATGCTCTTGGCCAGCTCCGAGCGCTGGGCGGCATAGTTGGCGGCGACCATCGGGTAGTCGTGCGGCAGGCCCCACTTGCGACGGTAGTCCTCGGGGGTGAGCCCACGGCTCGTCAGGTGACGCTTGAGCGACCTGTAGGGCCGACCGTCCTCCAGGGAGATGATGTGGTCTGGCGTCACCGTCTTGCGGATCGGCACCGGCGGTTCGAGCTTCACGGGCTCGGGCTGCGACGGTGCGGACAACTTCAGCAAGGCCGAG
This sequence comes from Pseudomonadota bacterium, assembly GCA_023386115.1. GTDB lineage: Bacteria > Pseudomonadota > Alphaproteobacteria > Rhizobiales > Beijerinckiaceae > Methylobacterium. The sequence goes on along the minus strand of JAEWKL010000244.1, from coordinate 2,836 downwards.
TGTGTCGAGGCGATCAAGGCCGGAAGCTCTGAGGCCGGCACATTGTTCCGGGTCACGTAGGCCGACACAATGTCGGCGGCCAAACCGATCGCCTGGTCGGCGGACACGGTTGTATCGCTCATATGTTGGAACCCGAGGCTATCCATTCTTACTGACAAGCCGAGCTAGCAGACAAACTGCGCATCCGAAAGAGCCTTGGTGGCTTCGTGTGCGACGTCACCCGGTATGAGGCAGTGGTGGCTCAGAAGGACCCGTGAGCCACCACTGTGCTTAGTTCCCTAGGCGGCTCGAACGGTCTTGAGGAAGGGCATCACCTCGGTCGGTAGGCGCTCCGAATGGCGCGAAAGCTCGGAAGCCAAGGCCAGCACCTCGCCTGCTACTACTCCTGTCTCGTCGGCCGCCCGGCCACCCCAGCGATGCTGCCGATCGCCTCGTTCAGCGAGTACGGCGACACCATGCCCCGCAAGACGCCGGTGTGGTTCGCCCTCGACGAGAGCCGGCTGCTCTTCGCCTTCGCGGGGATCTGGCGACCCTGGACGGGCCTGCGCGGTCCGAAGCGGGACGAGCCGGTTCCGGAGGAGCACCGGCTGTTCTCGTTCCTGACGACGGAGGCGAATGGCGTCGTCGGGCCTGTGAACCCGAAGGCGATGCCTGTGCTTCTCACCACAGCGGAGGAGTGGCGCACCTGGCTCGAAGCACCGGCCGAGGAGGCGCTGCAGATGCAGCGCCCACTCCCCGGCGAGATGATGGCAGAGGTGTCGCGAGGTGACCGGAAGGACGGGATCTGAGGATCAGGCAGTCCGGTCGTCGGCCGGGATGAACTCCCGCGCCTTCTCGCGCGCCATCCGGACCAGGCCGGCTTCATGGGGGTCAGCCGGATCCAAATCCTCCCATGCCGGACAGCCCGGGTTGCTCAGCCGCATCAGCTCGTGCAGCTCGCGGGCAATAACGTCGAGCGGTCCGGGGTTGGCGGGAGGGTGGGTCACCGGTGCGCCCTCATGGAGAACCGCCGGGCCGAATGACGTCGAGCGGATCGCCGGAGTACCAGGATTGCGGCCGGGATACAGGCCAGAACAAGTGCTGCGACATCGGCAATATCGGTGACGCTCACTGCTCGATGCCCAGGTCGGACCCCGTCACGCTTCGCAATCGTCCTGTGCCGCCTCTAGATCCTCGTCTCGGCTTACGAGCTGGTAGACGGGCGGAAATAGCGCCTCAAGGCCACGAGTGACGCCATCTAGCACCGGGTCGCGGTCGCTGCCGAAGCTGCGGGTAGGAGCGTTGGCCTCGGTAAGGCTTGAGTGGGTGCTCGACATCGGTTCCAGCCCGCAATTAACGGGCGTTAACTTCCAGCTGTGCGAACAGTTTCACAAGGTGGTGGCGAACGCCTGTCCGCCATCCCCGTCCCTTGTTCACAACGGTCCTGACGGCCATCAGCCCTTCAGAGGGGGGGCTCCTTTTCGCGCCCCTCCTCGTCGTAGGAGCGGCGCAGGTTGCTGCTGCGCCTCACTCCTCGCCCCGGCTGCTCATTGCTACGAGGTCGCGCGCCCGCTCGTAGGCGAGCCGTATCAGGCCAGCTTCAAGCGGGTCGCTCGGGTCCAGATCCTCCCAGGCCGGGCAATGCTGGACGCGGTGGCGGGTGAGCTCGTGCAGCTCGCTGGCGATGACGTCGAGGGGTTCGGGGTTGGCGGGAGGGTGGCTCATCGACGCTTCCTATCGTCGGAGCGCCGGGCCGTTCGCCACAGCCACACGATGGCCGCCACCGCGCATGCCAGCGCGAGGAATGCCGCGAGGAACAGGTAGGCTGCCGGGCTCAATGCGCCACGCCGTACATCACGATCCGCTCCAACGCCTCCTCGAAGGTCGCGTGCTCGCCGGCGATCGGCTCGTAGAAGGCGCCCTTCATACGCTCGGCGGTGAACCACTCCCGGGTCAGGCCGCCGTCTTCATCCTGCCAGCGGCGCACGCACCCGATCGTCTCCTCGCCGCGATAGACCTGCCGGACGCGCGAGCGGCCGTCTGGGCCGGGGATCCAGGTATTCCTGGAAGGTGATCGACATGGCGCGCCTCCTCAGCCTCAGGCTACGCCCGTGCAGAAAGGCGCAGCAAGCGCAGAAAGGCTTGCAGAAAGTCGATCATCCCACCGGCGCCAGCAGGATCGCCATCTTCACCGCGTCCCGCCGCCGGGCCGGTGTCGCACCCTCCACCGCGAGTCCCCCCGTCGCCGACCGGGGTGCATTGGTCACTACCTCGATCGCCTGCCGCACGCTCATGGTGAATGGTGTTGCGAGAGCACGATCATGCACTCATCGTCGATGGGCTTCCGGAACTGGTTCGCAACGCCGGCCCACAAGCTCTTCTCAGAGGACCATACTTTCCATAACCATTGAGTGTCGCCGCGAGACGCAGGCAGTGGGCACTCACGACTTTTCTGCAAATGGTCCAGAGTGGCGGGCTGGAAAGGCTTCCGCCAGTTCATTCCTAAATTGGATTTGAGATATGTATAAAGAGGCATACACACCTAGGGGTTGCTAACCAGCACCACTATCTGATAGAGATGGATGGTCCTGAGTTTCGAGACCCAGGAACTACTTTCAAAGCGCGTTCTCAGCAGAGAACGCGCTTTTTTCGTACCCATACAGGCTGTTCAGAAATGGGAAAGGCCCCAGCTTGCGCTGGGGCCTTCGAACACCTGCGTGAAAGGGCGACTTAGAAGTCGCGCTGGACGCGCATGCGGACCTGGAACGTGTCCGCGTAGTTGGTGGTCGGCAGGATCGCGCCGTTGGCAGCCACCGGCAGGCCGGCAGCGTTCACGCCCGCAGCGACGCCGCCCGGA
>JAEWKL010000214.1 GCA_023386115.1 Pseudomonadota bacterium | reverse complement strand
CGGCTACGACGCGGCCTGGAACGCGCTGTGGGAGGCTGCCGCTGCCCTGTGATCCCCTGACACCAACGGAGGCACCCCGTGATCACTCTGACCCAGACCACCACCACGACGCGCACGCTCGACACGCTGGAGGCGATCGCCGACCACGTGGAGGCGGAGTTCGAACGGCGCACCAGCGCGGCCCCGTTCCGCCCCGGCGACCGGGTGCGGATCACCCGGCGCGACGGCATCCCATCGGAGTTCCTGGTAGGCGACGTCGGCACCGTGATGCTCTGCGATCCGGAGTTCTCGCCGCTGACGACTCTGATGGGACTCAACAGCACCGGCATGACGATCCAGTTCCCGGTGCCGACGGCCGACCTCGTCCGCGCCGACTGACCGACCGCTCGCCCCGCCAACCGGCCCGAGCCACTCCGCACCATCCCTGACAATCCGGAGATCCTGATGACCGCGAGCATATTCGAGCGGGCTCTCTACCCGTCCGACAAGACGAGCCGCACAACGAGCCGGCAAAGTGCCATGCGGCTCGTTTCAATGCAGTAGCTGTTGGATGCCTTTTATTGCCGCCGGTGCTTCGAGCTGCCTTTAAGAGCCGGCTCTCCTCCTGTTGGATCAAACGGGATAGCAGGGCCGCCGCATCCTGTGCAAATTGAAGCCCCAAGTTGGTTTATGCGCTCGTCCCGCTTTCTATCGGTCTCCCTTCGTTTTCTCGCACCTTCCTCAATTTTTGCTGTGTTCAACTTGACTTTATAATCCTGTTCTTCGGCCGATCCGGCAGGAGGCAAAACCGGTTCTGATTTGGCTGTCACAGGACGTGCGAGAGCGCTTGATGAAGCGCTGGAGAGAAATGTCGCACAGATAAGCGCGGCAGTAATCGACAGAGCATTATTGCGACTTTTCACCGAGACACCCTCCAAAAACCCACAGTATCATACTTAGGAGTTCCTATGACCGTTGCTGAGATCCAGCGCGCTCTTTTAGCGCGCGGGTATGACCTGGGGCCGGCCGGCGCCGACGGCGATGCCGGCCCCCGCACCATCGCCGCGGTGACCGCCTTCCAGCGATCCGCCGGCCTCGTGCCGGACGGCATCGCCGGGCCGCTGACCATCAAGGCGCTCGGCAGCGTCGACCTGACCGAGCGGCGCGCCGAGCCTGAGCAACCCGCGTGGCTCGCCCTGGCGGCCCATGAGGTCGGCACGAAGGAGGGCATCGGGAAGGCGAACAACCCGATCGTCGTCCGCTACTTCGCCGATGCCGGCTTCTCCGGGGTCAAGGACGATGCCACCGCCTGGTGCGCAGCATTCGTTGGCGCCATGCTCGACCGGGCCGGCCGGAAGCCCTCCGGCAGCCTCGCGGCCCGGTCTTATGAGGGTTGGGGCGTCGGGCTCAAGGAGCCGGCGCTAGGCTGTATCGCCACGAAGAAGCGCGGCGGCAGCGCCTGGCAGGGTCACGTCGGGTTCGTCGTCGGCGCCAACGCCTCGACCGTCTACCTGCTCGGCGGCAACCAGGGCGACGGGGTCAGCATCGCCGGGTTCAAGCGGTCCGAGTTCACCTCGTTCCGCTGGCCGGCCGACGTGCCGCTGCCGGTGGCGACCAAGCTGCCGACGACGATCGCTGGAGCGAAGTCCGGCGTGAGCGAAGCGTAACTGCACCGGCGGTCTGCGGCGCTCTTGATTGAAGCTACTCCTTTTCTTCGGGCTTAGGCGATGTGTGCAGGCGTTCAATCGCATCCGCGTCGAAGATGCGATAGGGGTTTTTTAAAACAATAGTAGCTCCATCCTTTATTTTTTCAGGAAGTTTATTATAAGCAACTATTGCATCCTGTAACGTTAGGAATGCATGCGTGACCTGATGAGTGATCCCGTAACGGAGATCGGCAGGTTGATTGGCGTCAACATAAACTGGCTCGCTCCTTGGCATGCCTAACTCCGCTGTGCTGATTACTGCTCTCGGACGGCTTGATGCAGAAATAGCACATCTCGCCTCCACAACTATCCCGCGCCGGCCGGGCCAGCCGAGCACCCCCAACAACCAGGACACCATCATGCACCGCATCTTCCTCGCGGCGCTGGCGCTCGCCTGCGTCTGCTCTCCCGCCCTTGCCGGAGGCGGCCTGATCATCGAGTGCTTGCCCCCGACCGGTAGCTTCGCCCACGGTCTCGCCTTCGGCCTCCTGCTGCTCGGCGCCCTGGCGCTCGCCATCGTGGTCTGCCCCGCGGCCCGGGTCCGGCTGCCGATCCTCGGCGTCCTGGTCGCGGCGCTGATCGCCTGCGTCGTCGGCCCGGCCTTCGCCGCCGAACTCGCCACCACCGACGCGACCAGCGTTACCCTGTCGGCCGCCCCCTGGATCGCGCTGCTCCAGGAGATCGTCATCACCGCCGTCATCCCGGCGGTGGCCGCCTACCTGATCCAGGCCATCCGCAAGGTCTACCCGTGGGCCGCCCTGTTCCTTACCCAGAGCCGGGTCGAGCAGATGGCGAACGCCGTCACCGAGTACGCCATCAATGCCGTGCCGGGCGCCGTGAAGGAGGGCAAGCTGTCGATCAACGTCGGCTCGGCCGTGATCGCCAAGGCGGTGCAGCGGGCGGTCGATGCGGCGCCGGCGAAGGCGCTGGAGGCAGCCGGCGGCGAAGGCGGCCTCGCGGAGATCGTCTTCCGGAAGCTCAACCTCGAGGATGACGCGAACGAGCACAACACCCTGGCGCCAGTGGTGGCGCAGCTGCCGCGCGCGGCGAAGTAGCCCCCGCCACCAGCCGGCAGCACCAGGAGGACGCGCCATGCGCTTCAACCGCGGCCGCTGCTGGCTGGCCTACCTCGCCCCCTGGCACGACGGCACGATGCTCCACTACGATCCCGATCCCGCTCTCAACGAGCGCATTCGCCGCGCAGTCCGCTACGGCCAGACCCGATGGGCCGAAGTCTGGCTCAGCGCCATCATGGTCACGGTTGGCGTGGTGATCCTCTCGCCGGCCGCGACCTTCGTCGGTCCGCAGTGGCGTGTCATCGCCTCCTTCGTGACCGAAGCGCAGGCCGGCACGATCTCCGTCCTGGTCGGCTCGGCGCGGCTCGCCGCGCTCATCATCAACGGCCGGCGCGGGCGGGAAACCTCCTTCATCCGCACGCTCGGGTGCATGGGCGGATTCGCCTTCTGGCTGGCGCTGTTCGTCGGGTTTGCCCTGGCCTATCCGCCCGCCAACATCGGCATCGCGCTGTTCAGCGTCTTCGCCATCGCCGAGCTGCACTCCTCCGGCCGGGCCGCTTCCGACATGGCGGCAGAAGACACGTTCGGGCTGCGGAAGAGGCGGCGCGCCGCGGCCGAGAAGGAAGCCGAGGAGAGGAGGCGTACCCTTGGCGGATCCGGTCGCAACGCTCGATAGCTGGCCCGCCATCGCCATCGGCATCACCGCGGCCGTGGCAGGGGCGCTGGTTCCCATCAACGCCTTCGTGAAGACGATGCTGGACTACCGCCTCGAGGCCATGAAGGCGGAAGCCCTAAAGCCTGACACGGCCCGTGAGATCGCGACCGCGACCGGCGGCGCAGTCTTCGACAGCATGGCGATCACCGACCTCACAACTGCGATCAAGGGGCTCACGGCGGCGATCGTGGCCGAAACCGCTGCGGATCAGGCGGCCCATGCGGAGCAGGTCACCGCGGTGCTGAGTCGGCTGGTGCCGGTCCTCGAGCGCCTGGATGAGCGGGAGCCGCCGCCGCACCGGCCATCCCGGTCGCATCGTTGATCCGGAACCACCCCAGCACTGACCCGTTGGACCATCAGACCTTCATCGGACGTAGGCCCCCAAACCTTCAGCCCCGCCGGCAGCCGCCGAGCGAGGCATTTTTTGTTCGCCCTATAGGGTCTACACCAAATCAGCTTGACCATGCGATGGTCTGCACCCGACCCTGAGAAGACTTTCGATGTGCCATCAACGAAGGGCTCCTGTCCGAGGCAATGCGGACCTCCGAGGGGGCCGCGGGGTGTTGAACGCGATCCTACAGGCTCAGGTAGTCTCCGGACCCGGCAAGGTGCACGTCGTAATCGTTGACTTTCACCTAGCACCTCATCAGCCGGAGCATCTGATAGACAATCTCGCTGTGTTTGAAGATATTATTATCGGTCACGTGGTTACCTGTGATGTTATGATTAAGCATTTTACGAGATGATCAGAGCGGACATGCCTGCAAAGGTGGACCACGCCTACACGGTTATGTGATTTATCTTCTCTGCTGCTGCCGCTTCAAAACATTGAGCAGGATTATGTACGTACTTTGAATGATTGCCATACGTGACGGAAAATTTTTTTCAGTAGCCGACGCGCGAGCACCGGTATGTTGCCGCCTGCTATTTGCCGAAAAAGGCCGAGTTTGCGCCGAATCTATCAACATGGTGGCAATAAACCGGGACGGCAGCTTTCGTTGAATGCGGTCGAAGGCAAACCCCGGCAGATACTCCTGCAATCTTGACCATTGCAGCGGCAGTCTTAGATTTTTCTTACATGATAGACGATCGGCACGCATGATTGCGCTGTTGAAACTAATCTGAACCGTTGTCAAAATGTATCTTTCTTTGATTACCAGTAATTGTTGTGAGAAAGCTTAATTTTTGATGGTTTATATTCTATCACAAGAATTTCAAACGTTCTTCAAAGATTTGTGAATGTGTTTTTCTGATATGAATACGCATTCTAGTTTGAATTTATACGTCCCATCGTCAGCAATATTCCATTTTCTAACATAGTATAGACCTAGCAGTATATCAATATTATTGCTTAAATTTGCTAGGATATTGTAAAGCTGTATATTTGTTACTCCTTGATATTCTTGAGATTGGCACTATAACTACCGCCCCCCTTTTGGGGTGGGGCAGAGGCCACACGCTATGGTGAAGCCCAGCTTAGAACCGCTTCACCGAGTGGAGACACATATCGCTGCCGTTCTGGCTGCCGATATGGTTGGATATACCCAACACATGTGTAGGGACGAAGCTGGAACCCTCTCACTGCTGAAATCTCTGCGCCGCGATTTATTATATCCGAACACTAATAAGCATGGAGGCCGTGTCGTCAAGTCAAGCGGCGATGGCGTAATTGTTGAGTTCTCAAGCGCGAGTCATGCTGTATTATGCGCAATAGAATTACAGCGTTCTGTAATGTCTTTTAATGAAAATACAGAAGAATCTCGGCGGGTGTTTTTTCGAATGGGAGTGTGCCTCGGAGATATTTCCGTCGATCTCGATGGAGATATTTACGGTAATAGTGTTAATTTGGCATCCCGCCTGGAGGGCATCGCTCCAAGCGGTGGAATTTGTCTTACTCAAGCGGTCCTCGACCAAGTTCGCGATAAGATAAATTGTGATCCCGTCAGTTGGGGGCTGGTCCAGCTTAAGAACGTAAATCGCGCAGTGCAGGTCTTTGTCATAAGCCCTGAAATTATTGCGCAGCAAGCAGAGGTTGAAACACCGTATAATGTGACAAGAGGATATTTGTATTCCCAAAAATACGGGTTTTTAACTATATTATCTATATTGACCACGACAATTTTACTTTTGTCGTCTGATCAGTTGATCGACCCTTCGAGCACTGCCTACGGCAATGCTCAAGGTGCAGTCGGAATTACGTCTGTTCGGGACGGGGCGAGCAAAGAACACAAGGAAATTACTCCCAGAATGTCAATAGTGATACTGCCGTTGAAGAATCCTGATGGAGGTCTGATGGAAGATAGATTAGCTGAAGAGGTAGCGGCCAACATAACATCTGAACTTACTCGTGTTAACGGGATATTTGTAGTATCTAGTAGCGCGGCCATAAAATACCAGAGGAAATTCGCCGATCCGGAGGAAATAGGAAAACAACTTAATGTGAGATATGTTTTTTCTGGTACCATGCGTCACGCGAATGGCCGCTTGCGCGTTAATGCTCAACTCATTGACGTTTCAACTGGAGCGCAGATCTGGGCCGATCGCTTCAAGAGCCGTGAATCTTCAATGGACGATATCGAAGACGAAATTGTCGACCGCCTTGTGAGGACACTAACTTCTGGAATAGGTGAGGCGGAAGCGCGCCGCATTCAAAGCGAGTCAAAAATACAAGACCCACCACGGCCGCTGGGTGGACCGCCACCGGTGGGACGATTTGGAAGCGATCCTTGATCAGCACGTGGACGACCTGGGGGCCGACTCCATCGACGAATTCCTGTCGTGGATGATCAGCGAATACCCTATCGCGATCATCGTCCACCGCACGGACCCGAAGTTTGAGGGGGATGTTGCATGGAAGTGCTGGTCACCGATCCGAATCAGGCATTGGCCGGAGCGGCTGGTCACCGGTGAACAAGGACGGACCGCCACGCGTAGTGGACGCCTTCCGACGTGGCAGGGGAGTGTGGCTGACGATCCTCGTCGCCTGTCTCCTGACCGCGATGTGGTTCAGCGAGGCGTTCTTGTTGCTCAAGTCACAGGAGGCCGGGTTCTCGCTGACCTGGGTTCCGATCACTTTGGTGATGATGCATGCGGTCTACGGCCTGACCGCATACCCGGTCGGACGCCTGTCGGACGCGATTGGGCGGACCGGCCTGCTCGCGACCAGTCTGGTGTTTCTGGTGGCGGCCTACATGGTGCTCGCCTACGCCTCCTCCATCTGTCTCTGCCTTCGTGGCGGTCATCGTCCTATGGGGGCTGCACATGGGCTTCTCGGAGGGCCTGCTCGCGACGCTGATCGCCGGCAGCGCACCCACCGCCCTACGAGGCACCGGGTTCGGCGTCTTCAACCTGCTGACGGGCGTCACTGTCCTAGCTGGGAACGTCGCTGCCGGGCTCATGTGGGACGCCCACGGTTCCTACGGCACCTTCATCACGGGTGCCGCGCTCTCGGCGGCGGAGGCGGTCGCGTTCGGACTGATTATCGTTCGGCGGTCGCTGCTTGCTTCCGCAAGCGGCCCGAAGCGGACTTGAGCCGATTCTCTATCGCGTGTCCGCAATCCACCCTCACCGGTCCTTCATGCGATTAAACTAAGTGGGTTTGACCGTAAGCAGGGGACCGCCCTAGCACCGTCCCGTTCCCCGACGGGATCTCCTCGTTCCCGCGCCTTCAGCCCCGCCGGCAGCCGCCGAGCGAGGTTTTTTCGTGCCGAGCATCCCGTATCTGGGGGATGACGCACGCGGTGTCGCCGGGCACGTTCAGGGCGCGCCGAGAAGCGCACTGGTACTCTGGAATTCTCTCAGCCCGCCCGGGTCACCCCGAGGCGGGCTTTTTGGTCTGGTTAGCCTATTTCGATGCAATAAGGCTACCAACGAGTCATGTTGGGGGTAATTGTATAGTAACAAATGTTACTTTTTGGATTAATAGAGTTTTATTTCTACACGAGCTGAATATTAGCTCTGGTCAGTGCGTGACTGTCGACGTTCAACAGCGTTACATCATCGTTGCCATTCAGGTGAATCACGGTGTTCAAGCCATCCTGCTGGGCCGCCGCAAGCGCGTCATTGACCGTAGCGAAATCCGCGAGTGGCAGTTGCAGCACGTCATGGTTCGGGCTGCGCCCGGTCACGAAATCCCGGATCGTGTCGTGGCCGTAGCCGTTCAGGACTACGAAGGTGTCTCGGCCGCAGCCACCCGTCAGGATGTCATTTCCGGAGCCGCCGTTGAGAATGTCTTTCCCCCGCCCGCCCCACAGATGGTCGTCGCCGGCCTGCCCGAGCAGAACGTCATCGCCCCGATCTCCATAGAACCAGTCGTTCCCTGGCCCACCTACTATAAAGTCGTCACCACCGTAGCCGTGGTCCACATCGCCATTGGGAGCGGCCTGATTGGAGATGATCGTGTCGTTCCCACGCTCCAGGTATCGGAGGACTGCCTGAGGATCGACGAGCAGCCGGTCGAGAGTGGCGACGTCGCCATTGAGTTGGTCAGCCCGCACCAACTCGGCACCGTCTGTGGTGCTCACCAGCATACCCGTGACAGTCCCGGTGGTTGGGTGCTGATCGACGCTGTGCTCGTAGCTGAACGTGCCGGTTAGGCTGACCGTAAAACCATCTTCGGCAACGGTAAATGTATTCGAGGAGTTCTGTACGACAGTGCCATTGTCGACGGCCTCAACGATCCGGGCAATCAGTTCCGGCGTGATTTGCGCTGTATCTTGCCAGAATGCCATGTTGCTCTCCCTTGTTTTAAAAGGGTAACGCGGCGGAGTGCCTTATAGAGCGAGATCGTGAAGTAAGTTGGCTGCTCCTCCTCGTTAGTCACGACGGAGACTACGACTCGGTTCGTGGCCTTCAATCATTAGCAAAGCCAGGTCTGACCGCAAATATCATTGGCTAATTTGAAAGCCAATTTTGTTTAGATGTGCTACCTCTAGTTGTGTAGCATACTGATTCAGAAGGGTGATGCAGCCACGCTGTTGGAGGTAGCGACTGAGAGATTGATCAAACGAAGCGTATATACGTCTCTTTGTGCACGTTATGTAGTCATGTCCCTTAATTACGAGGGGAAAATCTAGCTTATTATTCATATTAGCATGGCTAATAGCCAATTTCAAATTCCCAAATACCTTAATGTAATAGGCGCGAAGATTGTAAAATCAGTTTTTTAAGGCGGATCGCCGGGGAGGGTGACGAAGCCGTCCACATTTCCGTTGCCCGCCTAGCACGGCAGGAGTGGGTCTCCGACCCCCTTACCGTACCGTGTTGCCTCTATACGGAATGTCGATGGTCATCGCTCTCCCACTCTGCAGCAGCGGCTGCGTGCGAGCGGAACGCCTCAAGCAATCACTGGGTGAAGGAAGATCCTTTTTACGGCTCCTATTAGATAATTGTAACTGATTGGGACGTGGAGATGCCTTACGAGACGCGTGTGCTTCCGCGCGCTTGGAGGATCCGATGATTGGATCGCAGACCGCATCGTGCCCTAAGCTGGAGCGGCCCTGGCTCAGAGCTTATCCAGACGGAGTTCCGGCCGATGTCGAGGTGGAGCACATTGGCACCCTCGCCGACCTCTTCACCAACGCGACGTCTCGCTTCGCCAGCAGGCCCGCGATCAAGTGTTTCGGCATCCCGCTGACTTACGCGCAACTCAAGAGAGATGCGGAAGCCTTCGCAGCGTGGCTCCAGGCGAAAGGTATTCGCAAGGGTGACCGCGTCGCCATCATGCTCCCCAACGTGCCGGCTTATCCGATTGCGCTGTTCGGTGCCCTGATCGCGGGCGCGACCGTCGTCAATGTCAATCCGCTCTACACGCGGCGCGAACTCGCCCATCAAGTCGGGGATGCCGGCCCGCGCGTCCTCGTAGTGCTGGAGAACTTCGCAGGCGTGGTCGCCCAGGCGCTGCCGAACCTCGAGAGCGTAGTCGTCGCGGGCGCGGGCGATGGGATTGGGCTGCGCGGCAGCCTGATCACGCTGGCGGCCCGCTACCTGAAGAAGTCGGTGCCACCCTACCACCTGCCTAGGGACAGGGGCACGACGTTCAAGGCCGTGCTCGCGAAGGGACGCCGGCGCGTGTTCGAGCCCGTCGAGATCGCGCCGGACGACCTCGCCTTCCTGCAGTACACCGGCGGTACCACCGGCGTGTCCAAGGGCGCGATGCTTACACATCGCAACGTGATGGTGAACAGCGAGCAGAGCCGCGTCTGGCTCGACATGCAGAACGATGAGCGGCGGGTCATGGTCACGGCCCTGCCTCTCTACCACGTCTTCGCATTGACTTGTTGCCTCTTGGCGATGGTCCGACTCGGTGGAACTTGCCTGCTTGTGCCGAACCCGCGCGACATCAACGGCTTCGTTGAGCTCTTGCGCACACATCGCTTCACCAATCTTGTGGGCGTGAACACGCTGTTCAACGTGCTCCTTAACCATCCAGATATCGACAAAGTCGATTGGTCCGCACTCGAGCTCGTCTGCGCCGGTGGGATGGCAGTGCACGCAGCGGTCGCACGACGCTGGACGGCGCTCACTGGTCGACCAATCATTGAGGGCTACGGCCTGACCGAGGCGACAACCGTCGTATCCCTCAACCCTCGCACTCTTCCCGAGTGGTCTGGCACGGTAGGCTACCCTCTGCCTTCGACCGACGTGTCGCTGCGCGACCCTATGGGGCAGGAGGTCTCGAATGGTGAGCCGGGCGAGGTGTGCGTGCGTGGGCCTCAGATTATGACCGGCTATTGGCGCCGGCCGGAGGAGACCAGGAAAGTGATGACACCGGATGGATATCTGCGGACCGGCGACGTCGCAGTGTTGCAAGCGGACGGCCAGCTGCGGATTGTCGACCGGATAAAGGACATGATCCTGGTTTCCGGCTTCAACGTCTACCCGAATGAGGTCGAGGATGTTCTCGCGATCCATCCGGGCGTGCTGGAGGTCGCAGTGGTCGGGCGGCCCGAACCGGAGACCGGGGAGAGCGTTGTCGCCCACGTGGTTAAGCGCGACCCAGAGCTGACGCCCGAGGCGTTAAGCACCTTCGCTCGGGGCAATCTCGCGGCCTACAAGGTCCCAAGCGAGGTCGTCTTCCATGACGTGCTGCCGAAGAGCGCGGTCGGCAAGGTGTTGCGGCGAGAGTTACGTGATGGTGCCACGCGAAGCTGACATGTGTCGGACCACCTGCGTGCCGACACCTTGCCGGAGGCCAGTCTGAAGGGTGGGTGCAAGACCGCGGCCCAAGACGTCGTCCATGCTGCCGACGGCGAGCGGGTCCTGACAATGATGCGCTGGGGCTTCCCGCCGCCGAAGGTCGGCACCCAGCCGGTCACCAACGTGCGCGATCAGGTGAGCCTACGGGCAGGGATGCCTCTGCCCATCGTTGCCGAGGTAGGTGCCGCTGGCCCTGTCATAGGACCGGAAGCGTTGGATGCAGTAGCTCGCCTGATCGGCATCGGAAGTGGCCTCGGCCGCAGCAGGCGCGTGGCCTTCGTCGAACCCGCCGTATCCTGCCGGAGCATAGCCCCCACCGTAGTACCCGGTATCGTAGCCGCCGTACCCATAGCCGAGCCCCCCAGCGGCGAAGCCAAGCCCGAGACCCACGCCTAGCCCGGCAGCTCCGTACCCGTAGCCCCGTCCGCGGTAGTAGCCACCTCGATTGCCGGCGTACCCGCGCCCGTTAAAGCCGCCAACGGCAGGACGGACGCCACCAGCTGTGACGGCACCAACTCCACGTTGACCACCGACAGCAAGCCCCGAGCCGCCAGCGGCGCCACGGAAGCCACCCGGACCTCCGCCACCGCGATAGCCGCCCGCCGCGAGCCCTGAACCACCGCGGAAGCCGCCACCAGCACCTCCGATGCGCGCGCCGCCAAATCCGCCGCCACCGGCGCCAAAACCGCCACCCCGGAACCCGCCCCCGCCGGGACGAGCATCGGCTGCTGCCGGCAGGAGAGCGAACGCAGCGGCCACGGTCGCTGCAGTGAGGAGAGCATGTTTCATGGGAGTTGTCCGTGGTGAGAGAAGCCCCTCAGACTCAGTGAACTTCTCACGAGCGCGTTCGGTCCGTGCTCGCGACAATTCTGCCTGGCAGGAGAAGCGGCGTCGAACAGCGTAGCTTGAGTGCAGGATGGCCCTGCAGTTGAGAAATGCCGTCCTGTACGGGCTTGGCCGTACATCGCATGAATTGGGATGCGGTTAGTCACTCAACGCGCGAGCCATGCCCCATCACGATATTTATATATTGCGGCCGTTGTAAGCTTGGCATAGCCTAATGTCGAATTGATAAGCTTATTTGAATTTTCTTTTGATGGAACTGAAATCACTCTATCATACTACCTTCAGTTCTCCGCAGCTTTCTAGCAAGGAGTAACGCCATGCGAAGGCGGGATTTTATTTCTATCTTGGGAGCGTCGGTCTATCTGATGCGAACTATCAACGAAAGCCAATCTAAAATCAGAAATTGGCGAGTTGGTGTTATTACCGCTTACGCCCCAAATGATACCGAAATACAGCCACGACTCAACATTTTTACAGATGTATTGCGCAGTCTTGATGCGCAAAATAAAACGGTCACTAACATATTTATCAAATCAGCTTCAGGGAATACAGAGCTCATGAAGAATTATGCGAGGGAGATAGTCGGGCAACATCCTGATGCTATTCTGTCAGCAACCACGCCAGCAACTGCGGCTATCATCAATGAAACCACAGATATACCAGTCGTATTTGTAAGCGTTTCTGATCCAGTCGGAAGCGGGTTTGTAAAACACTTATCACGTCCTGATAAAAATGTGACAGGCTTCATCAACACAGATCCAACATTGTGCGTGAAGTGGGTCGAAATGTTGAAGGAGGTTGTGCCGAGTATGTCCTATGTCGCTATCATGTACAATCCACAAACAGCACCTTATTCCCATATTTATATAGATCATTTCAAATTTGCCGCACATGCTCTCAAATTAGAAGCAGATATTTTGCCGATAAATAGTGAGAAAGACATTGCGTCTGCCATTTTAGGAGTTAGTCAGAGAAAAGGCGGGATTATACTAATGAATGACAGCTTTATTACCAACAATAGAATTTTGATCAATTCCTTGACACAAGCGCATAAAGTTCCCACGATGTCATACAATAGACATATCACTGCCAATGGTGGTTTAATATCATATGGAGTAGATGAAGTAAATCTATATTCACGAGCCGCTCATTATATATATAGGATTTTAAGTGGTGAAAAAGTCTACGAACTACCTGTGCAAATGCCGGAAGTAATAAACCTATCAATAAATATGAATACTGCAAAACTGCTAGAAATTCAGTTTCCGAACTCCATCCTCATACAAGCGAACGAGATTTTTGAGTAAGAAGGAAATAGTTTTCCGCTGTAGAGGCTTGGCGTCATCCATTGTGAACGGCTGACACTCTTGCACCGCCCAGACGTGCCCGTTCTCCGCCTGTGTACAAGCTCGTCCTCCTGTTCGGTGCCGAGCATACGATCGCTGGGAGCAGCCCGCGATCGTGCGCACAGCACGAACCCCCGTCACCTCGCCAGGCCCATCACGGTTCGCAAACCACCCAGATCAAGCTTTGTGACGCTGTCGCGGCGTTCTAGGCGGCTACCCGCCGCTGACCTGCTCCGCGAAATCCTCCGGCACCTCGCCGAACTGGCCGAGGATCGCGACGCTCTCCAACTCGCCCGTCTCATCGTCCGCCACGATGCGTAGGGCGGCTGTTCCCGGCATCCGCTTAGCGATGGCTTCCGCCCGTTTCAGCGCGCCGCTCTCGGTCGGCGCCACATCCCGGTTGCCCGGCCGCAGCCGCTTCCGATGAATCTCGAACGTCTGCACCATGAATGTCGTCCGCATCCCCATCACGATCTCCTGATCCTGTCATCCCCGCTCAGCACAGGCCCGAAGCTCGGCCTTGACCGGGAACCGCCGGCCTGTTTGTTCTCTTTGTGTTCTAACACGGAGGGCGCGCGTGAGTCTCTATCGGGTCGGTGCAGAGGCGGCAGATGCGGGCGGGCTGGTGCGAATCCCGTTCATGCTTCCGACCCTCTGCGCCGGGTTCCCGAGCCCTGCGGAGGACTTCATTGAGGGCGCCCTGGAGCTGCCGCGCTGGCTGGTGCCGAACCCGCCTGCCACCTTCATCTGGCGCGTGCGCGGCTGGTGCATGAAAGGGGCCGGCATCCACGACGAGGATCTGGCCGTGGTCGACCGGTCTCTCTCGCCGTCCTCCGGCGCCGTCGTGGTCGCAGTGGTCAACGGTGAGATGAGCCTGAAGCGCCTGGTGATGACCGGCAACCGGCTCTCCCTGACGTTCGACAACCCGGAGATGGATGAGGAATTTGCCCTTGAGGATCTCGAGGAAGGCCTGCTCTGGGGCGTGCTGCTGTTCTCGGTGCGCTGGCACTACGTGAAGGCTCGGGCGAGCATCGCGCGATGAGCCGGGCGATTGCGCTGATCGACGGCAACTCCTTCTACTGCTCCTGCGAGCGCGTGTTCGACCCGAAGCTCACCGGCGTGCCGGTGATCGTGCTCTCGAACAACGACGGCTGCGCCATCGCGCGGACGGCCGAGGCCAAGGCCCTCGGGATCAAGATGGGCGAGCCCTTCTTCAAGATCCGCAACCTGTGCCGCCAGAAGGACGTGCGGGTGTTCTCCTCGAACTATGCGCTCTACGGCGACATGAGCGCGAGAGCCAACACGGTCTACCGGCAGTTTGCGCCGGACGTGGAGATCTACTCCATCGATGAGTCGTTCCTCGATCTCTCCGACGTGCGCGAGCGCGACCGGGTGGCGCTGGCGCGGGACCTGCGCTCGACCGTGCGGCAGTGGACCGGCCTGCCGACCTGCGTCGGCATAGGGCCGACCAAGACGCTCGCCAAGCTCGCCAACCACATCGCGAAGACGGTGCCCGAGCTCGGGGGTGTGTGCGACCTGTCCGACGAGGCGGAACGGGCGGCCTGGATGGTCGGGATCTCGGTGGGCGAGGTCTGGGGCATCGGGCGCGCCTCGTTGGCGCGGCTGACTGCCATGGGCGTCGACACGGTGGCGGACCTGCGCGACCTCGATCCTCGGCCGGCCCGACAGTCGCTGACGGTGGTAGGCGAGCGCATCATCCACGAGCTACGCGGCCGCGCCTGCCTGCCGCTCGAGATCGTGCCGGCCCGGCGCAAGGGCTGCGCGGTCACCCGCAGCTTCTCCAGCCGGATCACTGATCGCACCGTGCTTGAACAGGCGGTGGCGGCGCACGCGACGCGCCTCGGCGAGAAGCTGCGGCGGGATGGGCTCGCCGTGTCGGCCGTCACGGTCTTCTACCACACCAGCGAGCACGACCGCGGCGACCCGATGCGGTCCGTCTCGAAGGTGGTCCACCTGCCGGAGGCGACGAACGATACCCGCCATCTCATTGACGCTGCGATCCGGGGCGTGGCGCAGACCTGGCGCGAGCAGGGGCCGACGCCCTGGCGCTACAGCAAGGCTGGGCTCGTCACGACCGACCTCGTGCCGCTGGACGACGCACCACGGCCGCTGTTCGACGCGCTCGACCGGGAGAAGTCCGGCAAGCTGATGGCGGCGATGGACGCCTGCAACAGCCGGTTCGGGCGCGGCGCCGTGGTGCCGGCGCGGGCGGGGCTGGTTGAGAAGCGCACCTGGTCGACGAAGTTTGAGATGCGCTCGCCGCGGTTCACGACGCGGTTGAGCGAGGTGCCGAGCGTATCGGCTATCTAATGCCCCGAAACCTAAGAAGCACCTCTGGCTGATATTAACATTTTTGCTGTTCGCCTTATGACATATGACATAGAATGCTGATATTATTTAAGATAGTCAACGATATTGTGCTTGGTATTTTGCTGGCCATGGCCGTTAAGCAATCGCGTGATAAACCAGCGTCGCACCGACCAAACTCGATTACCTGCGAAAGAAGCAGTTTCTCTGCGTGTAAAAAATAATACTTGCGAAAATAATACACGTAGTATCGGATTATTTTATGAAAATGATGAAGTAATCAGCAATAAAGTAGCACTGATACCCAATCGCGTATTTATGGTTGCGATTGGAACGCACGGAGATATTTTACCTGTTATAGCTATTTCTGCGGAATTGCAGAAAAAAGGCGTTATAGTTCAGCTCGCCGCGCCGACGCCATTCTGGTCAGCCCCCAGCGGAGTGGTCCGCCCTGAAGTATGGCTCTGAGCCGAGGGAGGACGGACGCGATGGGAACGAAGGAGCACAAACCGGAAGAGGTGGTGGCCAAGCTGCGGCAGGTGGACGTGCTGGTCTCGCAGGGGCAGAGCGTAGCTGACGCGATCCGGGCGATCGGCGTGACGGAGGTCACCTACTATCGTTGGCGCAAGGAGTTCGGCGGGCTGAAGTCCGACCAGTTGCGCCGGATGAAGGAGCTGGAGACCGAGAACCAGCGGCTGCGCAAGGCGATCGCGGATCTCACCCTCGACAAGCTGATCCTGCAGGAGGCCGCCCGGGGAAACTTCTGAGCCCCGCGCGCCGGCGCGCCTGCATCGAGCATGTCCGGACCGTGCTGACGGTCTCCGAGCGGCGCGCCTGTCGCGCGCTCGGGCAGCATCGCTCGACGCAGCGCAAGGTGCCGCGGGGGAGAGACGACGAGGCGGCGCTGCTCGCCGACTTGATTGAGCTGGCGCGCCAGTACGGCCGCTACGGCTACCGCAAGATTGCCGCCCTGCTGCGGGCGGCGGGCTGGCTGGTCAACGACAAGCGGGTGGAGCGGCTGTGGCGGCAGGAGGGGCTCAAAGTGCCGGCCCGCCAGCCCAAGAGGGGTCGGTTGTGGGACGGGGATGGCTCCTGTGTCCGGCTGCGGCCCGAGCACCGCGATCATGTCTGGTCCTACGACTTTGTCGAGGCGCGCACGCATGACGGGCGCAAGGTCCGCCTGCTGAACGTCATCGACGAGTTCACCCGCGAGTGCCTGGCGATCCGGGTAGCGCGCAAGCTCAAGGCTCCGGACGTAATCGATGTGCTCTCGGACTTGTTCATCCTGCGTGGCGTACCTGCGCACGTTCGCTCTGACAATGGACCGGAGTTCATCGCCCAATCTGTGCAGAAGTGGATCACCGCCGTGGGCGCAAAGACGGCCTACATCACGCCTGGCTCACCGTGGGAGAACGGCTACATCGAGAGCTTCAACGCAAGGCTACGGGACGAGTTGCTGAACGGGGAGATCTTCTACTCTCTGCGGGAGGCGCAGATCCTGATCGAGAGCTGGAGGAGACACTACAACGGAGTTCGGCCGCACGCCTCGCTTGGCTATCGCCCGCCGGCCCCGGAGGTGTTCGTGCCGGCCTTGCCCGCTTGGCCGGCTGCGCTCGCCCGACCGGCTCCGCCGGCCAAGCTACCCGTGGTGGAAAGGCCCACGGTCCACTAACATTCCACTCGGGCCACCTCGTGGGGGCTGATCAAGACACGTCGATCCCGGCATACTGCTTCATGGTCGTTCCTCGATGATGCTTGGCGCAGGCCCAAACCTGACGCCGTTGACTTCGGAAACCATCATTCTGAGGGACCACCACCCAACCTCAAGCGGTCCGGTGTGCGGTGCGCCCGTTACATCATCTAGCGCCAGTTACTCCCTTAGCAGGCTTGTCACGTTAGGTTCTGATATTTCCATCTACCAAGGAGGCGAGCTGCCGAAATTTATGCAATAATAACGGCTTAGCGGACCAGGGTGGCGTCGCAGTGGACCTCCAATGGGCCTATGCTCGCCTAACATGAAAAACCGATCGCTGGCAGGCAGACATAGCTTGCGGCCTGGACGGCTTGCTAACATAATCAACGCGAGCGATTTCACTGGGACTGGCAAAGCGAGCACGGCTCAAATGGCACCCGTCTTCTTTGTGAGCTACGCGAGAGGCGACGTCGAACATCCGGCGTTCCAAGAAGCATTCGTCACCTTTGTTAACGAATTAAAGCAGCGTGTAAGCATTAAACTTCCGAATATTGCGGCGCATGACGTGCAGTTCAACGACGCTGACATTCAAGTAGGAGAGACTTGGACAGAGCGTTTGTCGAATGAGATTAGTCAATGTAAAGTTGGAGTCGTGCTTTTTTCGCCGCGTTATTTCACTCGCCGCTGGTGTGGGAAGGAGTTTCAGGTCCTCCTGCAGCGCGTGAAACCAGAGAGCAGTCTAACCGGCATTGTACCAGTGCGCTGGGAGAAAATGGTTGGCGAACTACCGAAATGCGCCGCACGTTTCCAGAGCAATCAGGGAGGGTTCCCACAGGAGTATGCATCGCGCGGCATGCGGCAGCTCATCGCGCTGCGCGCCGTGAGCTTGCTCGCCTATGAGGACACGATGGATATACTCGCGACCCGGATTGCCGATGCGGCAACGGCGCAAAGTTTGAAACCATTGCCGGCGGACTTTGATCTCGAGAGCGCCCCCTCGGCCTGGGAGGCGGCTGACGCAGCCGATCCAGAGTCCCACAAGGAAGGCAGTATTTCGAAAACCTGTTTTGTCTTCCTCTCGAAAGCGGGCTGGGACTGGATACCTTATCAGGAGCGTGCCGAGAAGATCGGCGCTCTCGCGCAGAAAATCACGGGTGAGCTAGGATTGCGCTACGAGGAGCTCCCATGCGACACTACGCTGCCGCAGAAGCTAGTCGATACAAGTAACAAGGACGTGCCCACCGTCATCATAGGTGATCCGGCCAGTCTCGATCACGGGCTCTTCGCCAGCTCCATCAATGATTACGATGGCCGATTTCTTCCCAACTGCGCGACCCTCATACCGTGGGAGCCTGAAAAGAAGGGTGCTATCGACAGTGATCCGTGTTGGGCACAGCTTCGCAAGCTGAAAAAAGTGAAGAGCCCCCCACCTTTTCACGAATGGCGCTCAATCTTTTCGCATGAGGACTTGGACAAGAAGACGCGCACCCACATTGAGCAGATCCGCTCTCAGCTGTTGAAACAGCTCGTTTCGGATCCAGGAGGCACGATAGCGGTAGCGAAAGCCGAGGACACCACGTTGCAGCAGAACGCCGCCGCGCAGGGGATTGACACGCAATTTCCGCCGCAACTCGGATAGGGCCGATGACCCAGCGCGACGAGGATCGACAAGGCAAGATTGTAACTTTCTACTCCTTCAAGGGTGGCACGGGGCGCTCGATGACGCTTGCGAACGTCGCCTTTGTCTTAGCAAGTGCCGGCAAGCGCGTCCTGACAATCGATTGGGATCTCGAAGCACCAGGACTGAACCGTTATTTCGAGCCTTTCCTTGCCGATAATCACCTTGAGCATTCTACCGGCATCATCGATTTTGTGCGCGACTTTGCGACAGCGGCTCTGTCGCGAGGCTCTGCAGGAAAGACTATAGATGTCAACTGGTACAAGGACTACGCAGACCTACTCGCACACGCGGTTCCACTTACCTACGAGTTCGAGAGCGGTGGAGCGCTCCACCTTGTTCCTGCTGGGAAGCAAGACGCGTCTTATGGCGTCCGTGTCAACGCCTTTGACTGGGAGGGCTTTTACACACGGCTTGGTGGTGGAATCCTACTTGAGGCGGTGAAGACAAGCCTACGTCGTTCCTATGATTTTATCTTGATCGACAGTCGCACCGGTGTTAGCGATACCTCCGGTATTTGCACAATCCAGATGCCAGATGAGCTTGTAGTCTGCTTCACATTGAATCGCCAAAGCATCTACGGCGCATCAGCGGCAGCACGCCTCGCATTCCTCTCACGTCATGGACTCGATGGTAAGCCGACACTTAAAATTTGGCCGGTGCCGATGCGCGTTGAGTATGCCGAAAAGGAGCGAATGGAACTTGCTTCTGAGCTGGCCCGCGCGCGGTTCTCTGGTTTGATGACACATCTTCATCCGGAAAACGAGGATATCTACTGGGGCGAAATTCCTGTATCTTATGAAGCATACTACGCTTATGAGGAGGTGCTTGCCTCATTCCGGGACCGTCCACGTCTGCGCTCCTCACTTCTTGCTAGCATTGAGATGATTGCCGGATATATCGTCGGCGAACCTCTTGAACGAAAAGCGGTTTTAAGCGAAGCAAGCAGGGAGAAGGGTCTAACGGCTTTCACCAGCCGTTCAGCGTTCGACTACGAGAACGAGTTCGCTTTGCTTGCTGACGAATATGAGAGCATCCGGCAGAAATTACATCCTGGTCAGCAGCGCACAAATCTTATGACAAATATCGTCAGTCGCGCGCAGGCCTTGGCCGGCCAGCGTGGGGCAGGCGTGATGGCGGAGAAGGTATTCTCGCGCGGCTCAGAGGGCAGCCGCATCGTCGGCCTTGCGCTCGCCCATAAAGAGCCGCAGCGGCAACACCTTGACCTCGCGCTTCAAGGCATATCGCATAGCCGTTCCGCATTCGAGCAGTACAATGCTCTGATCCTCGCTGCCGCTCTTGCTCCAACGTTAGTCCCGGAAGGCGCGGCGCAGTTAATACGCGCAATCGAGGGGCAGCTTGGCATCACTATCGATGACAAGGATATGTCTCGCTACGGAATTGCGCTGACGCTTACCAAACAGCTCAGATCGATAGCGGTTAACGAAAGCCGGTCCACCGCGAACGTGTTTGAGCACCAAATCTTGGAAGCACATTACGCGGTTATTACCCTCGCGCCGCCGTCACGCGTTGTCTACGATGACGTTGATGAAACGCACGGTAGCTGGGTCAGCACGCGTAAAAATCATCAAATATTTTCATCGCGCGAAGTTCGTATTGGAAAATACCTTGTGACGAACGCGCTCTATATGCAGTTTGTTAAGTTCGGCGGGTACAAAGAAGATGACTTCTGGACGGTCAGCAGAGCTGTGCGGAACCGTTTCCTCACTGCGGACGGGATTTCGATGGGTCCAGGTGGTTGGCCGAGCGCATACAGCTTACCTGACAATCAAGAAGAGCATCCCGTCAGCTCAATTTCCTTCGCGGAAGCACTTGCTTTTGCCGCGTGGTGCAATAAGGCGGAAAGACTCAAATCCGGCTTGCAATGGACTCTGCCGACAGAGGACTCCTGGGAGTATGCCGCCCGCTCCGAAGATGGTTTCGTATATCCTTGGGGCGATGCATTCGATCCGGCACGTTGCAACTCGGCGGAAAGTGGGATTGGCAGGACAACTCCGGTTGGGCAATTCGACAATGGAGTGAGCCGGGCCGGTTGCTACGACATGGCGGGGAACGTGTGGGAATTTGTCATACCCGACCAGGGGCAAGAAAGAAGGACCTGCGTGCTCCGCGGCGGTTCTTATAAGAACAATCGCTTTGAGGTGCGAAGCTATCTTCGTCTATTTGGTGTTCCAATTACGCACCGTCCGCCCGATTTCGGATTCCGCCTCGCGATTGTGGAGAAAGCAATGCTGTAGTCGCTGGTCTAATCCAGGCCCTGTCGCAAACTTGGCTCGACATTGAGGCTAGGCGAAGCGCTCCAGGCCGGGTTGTCGCGTTGCTTAGCAGCTCAGCTTACCGCGGCTGATCGGGGATCGTAGCTGGAGGTCGACGAGACCCGGGACACGGTCCGCGCCTGGAACGCTCTCGCGACTCGCCCGCGGTACGAAGTCGAACTCGCCTAAGGCGGGCACCCGCGGCTCACATGCGAAGGGGGAAGGGCCCGCCCCGGCCATGCGAGTTTCGTCCCAGTTTTGTGACAGGATGTCGCGGCAGAACCACCAAAACCCCTTCAGCGCGACGTTCTAGCCGAGTTTGTTCAAGTAAACTATTAGCATTACTAGCGTTTTTCCGGTTGCGAGTTGACCTCAGCCCGGATGCTCACCTCGCTACAGCTTGAATTGCGCCTGACGCGGTGCAGCCCATCCTCGAGGCCCCACCGACAGCGCTCCCCCACAGTCCCGCCCCACGAGCCTGCAGCCCTTCCAGGCCGCGGGTCGCATGCGTCTGGGAAAGCATAGCGCGGCGAGACCGGCCCTGTAGGAGCCCCGGACTGTGAGTGCGACGTAGGCGCCCGGGCTCATCTGACTGGCGCCAGCAGGATCGCCGTCTTGACCGCATTCCGCCGACGAGCCGGTGTTGCACCCTCCACCGCAAGTTCGTCGGCCGACCACTGGTGCGCGAGGACGGCTGCGGCGACGTCGAGGCGCTTGCCGTTGATCTCTAGCGCTATCGGCTGCGACGGGTCCGCAAGGTAGGTCGCGATCGCCGCATCCAACTGCTCGTCGGTTATGAGCTTCGCCCTGTAGGCCTCGCCGCCGGTCATCGCTTTAACTCCCAGATCGCGACCTGCCCTGGCATCTTCACCGGCTCGTGGCGGCAGCTGGGCGTGAGTTTCAGCGGATTGGTGGCTGGATCGGCCCGCGATGGGGGCGCAATGTCAGCCCCCAGCGAATAGCGGCGCCGCGGAGCAGAAAACCCGCCATCGATCCAATCAGCGCGGGCCAGGGATCGAGCAGGCCGGCTTCGCTGAGCATCACGAACAATCCGGCCGCAACCAGCGCGGCGGTCACATAGAGTTCGTGCCGGAGCAGGACCGAAGGGACCCCAGCCATGATGTCGCGGATGACGCCTCCGAGACAGGCTGTGGTAATCCCAGCCGCAGCAGCAGAGATGGATGAGGCTCCGAACTGCATAGCCTTGCCAGCGCCATATACGGCGTAGGCAGCCAAGCCGGCAGCATCGAGCCACTCAAGAGCCCGTTCCGGCCACCAGCGCAGCGGCATCGCCCAGGCGGTGAGCGCCACGAGGACACAGAGCACCACAGGAGCAGGATCTCTCATCCAGAAAACCGGTGCCCCGATCAGGAGGTCACGCAAAGTGCCGCCGCCTGTCGCCGTGATGAGGGCGAAAAAGCAGGCACCGACGATGTCGAGCCGCTTGCGGACCGCTGCGAGCGCACCCGAGGCAGCGAACACCGAGAGACCTGCGACGTCCAACCAGGGGAAGAGAGGCTCAAGTGCGATCGGCAACGGCAAGTTCTCAGCTCTGTACAGCGAAGAGGGCCTGTCACCTCCGCACTGGCGCCAAGTGCCAGCAGTTACAAAGGTTCGCAACCGGTCGGGTGTGCCGTCCTGGGAGGCCGACTGGGGACAGGGCGGCACGCCGGGAGAGAGATTGGTGAGGCCGCGGGACCAAGTGAGGACGGTGCCGGATAGGGCAGGGGACATGCATCCCCCTAACGCGAACCCGAGCGCACGCGCATCAGCTTTTGCACAACGCGTGCGGCGGAACGATAGGGGAACGCGCTTCGGGATTTTTCTGGGACTCTTCGCGCCGGAGCGGTTTTTTCGAGCACCTTAACGCGCCTTCCGCCTTGCCGCGCAGCTTGCGCGTCGGAGGGAATTTCACTAGGAACCGGGGGCACGTGCACGCGTCGGGGCGTAGCGCAGTCTGGTAGCGCATCTGGTTTGGGACCAGAGGGTCGCTGGTTCGAATCCGGCCGCCCCGACCATCCACCTCCACGGATCAGAGCCCGCGATGTCGACCGCCCGCATCTTCCGCCCTGCCAAGGACCCGACCCAGTCCGGCCTCGCCCGGACCAAGCAGTGGACGCTGGAGTTCGAGCAGACGAGCCCGCGGGAGACCGAGCCGCTGATGGGCTGGACCTCGTCCTCGGATATGCTGCAGCAGGTGCGGCTCGAGTTCGACACCAAGGAGGAGGCGATCGCCTACGCGACCCGCGAGGGGATCGCCTACCGGGTCGAGGAGCCGCAGCTGCCCCTGCGCCGCGGCCTCTCCTATTCCGACAACTTCAAGTACAACCGCACCGCACCCTGGACGCACTGAGCCGGGCGACGCGGCGGCGCGCACCTCAGAACGCGTAGCGCACGCCGCAATACGGCAGCTCCTCGGCGAGCAGCGCCTTGAACCGGCTGAGCCAGCGGCCCTTCCAGCGAGCGCGGTAGCGCAGGTTCTCCATCCCGCCCTCGGAGCGCTTGGTCTCCTGGATGTCGGGGCGCCACAGCAGCGCCTCGGCCTTCGGGTGCCAGCGCAGGTTCACGTCGTGCAGGGCGGCGTTGTGGGTGAGGAAGATGATCTCGGCCTTGAGCTGCGCCTTCGCGGCCGGGCCGATCCCGGCATCAAGCGCGCGAAACAGCGCCCGCCAATCCTCCTCCCAGCCCTCGTACAGGATCACCGGCGAGAAATTGGCGTGGACCTCGTAGCCCGCTGCCACGAAGTCGTCGATCGCCGCGATCCGCTCCGGCATGGGTGAGGTGCGCACGTCGACCACCCGGGCGATGCGCTCGGGCATCAGCGAGAAGCGGATCCGGGTCTTGCCCTCGGGCGCGTAGGCGAGCAGGTCGCGGTTGACGAACTTGGTGGCGAACGAGGCCCTGGCGTTCGGGATGTCGCGAAACAGCGCCACGAGGTCGCGCACGCTGTCGCAAGCCAGCGCATCGACCGAGAGGTCGCCGTTCTCGCCGATGTCGTAGACCCAGAACCGATCGTCGATCTGGTCGGGGGCGGGGAGGGGGCCCTGCGCGGCGGCGTGGCGCTGGATCGCCCGGCCGACGGCTTCCGTGTTGACGAACAGGGTGATCGGGTTGGCGTAGCCCTTGCGGCGCGGCACGTAGCAATAGGCGCAGGCCATGGCGCAGCCGTTGGAGCTCGACGGCGCGATGAAGTGGGCGCTGCGGCCGTTCGGCCGCGAGGCCAGGCCCTTCTTGACGCCGAGCACCAGGGTCGAGCGCTTGATCCGCACCCAGTCCTCGACCGAGCCGGCATTGCCGTGCAGCTCCGGGATGTTCCAGTGCGAGGGCACGGCGATCCGCTTTGCGCCGGGGAAGCGCTCCAGGATCTCCCGGCCGCGGGCGAAGTTGTCGACCGCGGGCTCATGGTAGATCGTGTCGATGGCGAGAAGCCGGGCGGGCGGATGAGACAGCGGACGGGCTCGGCCGAGGGAACGGGCTTCAGGATCTAGGGCGGCCGCGGGGCTCCAGCAGGGGCACCATGAGGCTCGCCGCCGCGAAGGCGCCGCCGACGGCACAGAGCGCCGGCCAGCCGCCGGCCGCGAAAGCCCGGGTGCCGGCCGAGGCGCCGAGCGCCCCGCCGGCGAATATCGCAGTGAAGAACACCGTGTTGATCCGCCCGCGGGCGCCGGGGGCCAGCGCGTAGACCCGGGTCTGGTTGGCGATGAGCGCGGTGTTGATGCCGATATCGATGAGCAGGACCCCGACCGCCAGCGCGATGAGAGAGACCCCGCCGAACAGGCCGAACACCGCGAAGGCGGCGAGCGTCAGCACGGCCCCGCCGATGAGCACCGGCCGCGGGCTGCGCGTGTCGGCGAAGCGCCCGGCGACCGGCGCGCAGAGTGCGCCCGCCGCGCCGATCAGCCCGAACAGGCCGGCTCCGGCGGGATCGAGCCCGAAGGGCGGCGCCTCGACGAGGAGCGCCAGGGTGGTCCAGAACGCATTGAAGGCGGCGAAGAGCAGCGCCTGCGCCAGGGCGGCCCGGCGCAGCACCGGCTGGCTGCGCACCAGGTCGAGGATCGAGCCCATCAGGGCGCCGTATCCGATGCGCGCGGTGGGCGGCGTCCTCGGCAGCCCGAGCCAGGCGAGGCCGGCGAGCGCCACCGAGAGCCCAGCCGCCCCGACGAAGACCGCCCGCCAGCCGAGCCAGGCGCCGACGAAGCCGCTCAAGGTCCGGGCGAGCAGGATGCCGAGCAGCAGGCCGGTCATCACCTGGCCGACCATCCGGCCGCGCACCGCGTCCGGTGCGAGCTCGGCGGCGAAGGGCACCGCCTGCTGCGCCGCCGTCGAGAGCACCCCGATCAGGAAGCTCGCCGACACCAGGAGGCCTAAGCTGGTGCTCACGGCGGCCAGGACCAGCACGGCGGCGAGCAGCAGGAGCTGCCCGACGATCAGGCTGCGCCGCGGCAGCGCGTCGCCGAGCGGCACGAGGCCGAGGATCCCGAGCCCGTAGCCCGCAAGCGTCGCGGTCGGCACCAGCACCGAGGCGTCGTGGCCGAAGACCTGGACCAGGAGCCCGAGCAGCGGCTGGTTGTAGTAGATGTTGGCGACCGCCCCGCCGGCGATCAGGCTGAGGCTCAGGCGGGTCGCGGCGGAGAGGGGCGGCATGACGCGTCCTGCGTGAGCGCGGGGTGGTGAGCGCGGTGTGGGCCGCCCATCTCGGGCGGGTGCGCGTCCGACATAGCGGGTTTCCGCGCTGCAGCACGGGATCTGCCCGCACGGGAGATCCGCCCTGCGGACATGCTGCTTTCTTGGGCAGAAGCGCGATCACACGCCCGTGAGGCATCTTCCGTGAGCGGAGATCATCGCCACATGGTGGATCGGGTCGGCCAGAAATGCCGGCTTGCCTCGGCGCAGAATGCGCCACTATCTTTTTTCCGATCGCGGTCGATCGGCTCCCTGACGGGCGAAGCGCGACGTTGGGCGACGTGCGGAGGCGTGCGTCGTCTCTGGTCCCGGTCGCTGGCTATGGCGCGGCCGCGTCGGGACGCGGGTTCGTCTCAGGGCCTGTCAGCGGTGATCCATCCCGCCATCGACGCGATCCACCGCCTAGGGAGACGGACGATGTTGCCGTACCGCGTACTGTTCGCCAAGCAGATCCTCGGGGTCCCGTTCACCGTCGGGACCGTGGAGATCACCCGCGCCCGCGATCCGGAGCGGGCGATGCGCGCCGCCGCCCTGCGCTTCGCCCGCCAGCACGGGGTCGAGGATTGGCGCGAGCGGGCCGACCTGGCCGAGCTCGACGGGGCCGCCGGGCAGGCCTCCTGACCTCGGCACCGGCGGCCCGCCGCCCATCCACCGTCCGATGCAGCGCCCGATTGCCCCGCGATCGGGCGCTGTCCTATGAGAGCCGGCGACGACCGGACATTCCCCGAGGACGCCCCGCCCGATGGCACGCCTGCGCTCCGATTTCTGGGTCGCCGCCCATCTGCGCCGCTGCGCGGTCGAGGGAGTGAGCGCGGTGCAGCGCCGCCGCGGCGCGCCGGAGGCCGGCGCGATCTTCGTCAAGGTCGACCGCCTCGACGGGCGCGCCGACCTCTACGGCCCGGCCCCCCAGGCCCTGTTCGAGGGAGCGGAGGAGGGCGTCCGCCGCTTCGAGACCCTGATGCGCGAGGCCCTGCCGCCCGACGTCGAGGCCCGCCTGGCCAAGGAGATCCGGTTCGATTCCGACCTCTGGATCGTCGAGATCGACGACCGGGACGGACGGCATTTCCTGGACCTGTCCGAATAGAGCCCCTTGGAGGAGCCTTGCGCGATCGGCCGGCCCGCTGTCCGCCGGCGCCGGAACGGGGCATAAGGACGGGCCGCCGGTCCCGCGGTGGCATCGGCCCTGCAAGCTTCGCGGGGTCGTACTTTTCGCACTGCTCCGTCAGGCCGCACGCTTCTCATGACGCCTTCCGAACCCAACGCCGCCACGCTGTCCGCCATCAAGGACCTCCTCGCCACCCTCGTGGGCTTCGAGACGGTCAGCTCGGCGAGCAACCTGCCGCTCGTCGATCACGTCGAGGATTATTGCCGCCGCCAAGGCGCGGCGGTGGAGCGGGTCGTGGATGCGACGGGGCAGAAGGCGGCCCTGTGGGTCACCGTCGGCCCGGAGGGCCGGCCGGGCTACGTGCTGTCGGGCCACAGCGACGTGGTGCCGGTGGAGGGCCAGGACTGGACGCACGATCCGTTCCGGCTGACCGAGAGCGACGGGCGCCTCTACGGCCGCGGCACCTCCGACATGAAGGGATTTCTCGCCGTCTGCCTGGCGCTCCTGCCCGAGATGGCGGCGGCCCCGCTCACCCGCCCTCTGCATCTCGCGATCTCCTACGACGAGGAGATCGGATGCCTCGGCGTCCGGCCGCTCATCGCCCATCTCCGCGAGCGCGGCGTTCAGCCCCTCGGCTGCTTCGTCGGCGAGCCGACCGGCATGGCGGTGGTGATCGGCCACAAGGGCAAGTACGGCGCGAAGGCCACCTTCCGGGGTCGGGCCTGCCACTCGGCGCTCGCCCCCACGGGGGTCAACGCCATCGAGTACGCGGCGCGCTTCATCGACCGGGTGCGGCTGACCGCCGAGGGCCTCGCCCGCGACGGCGCCCGCGACGACCTCTACGACGTGCCCCACACGACCGGGCTCACCGCCCTGGTCCAGGGCGGCACGGCGCTCAACATCGTGCCCGACCGCTGCACCGTCGGGTTCGAGTTCCGGGCCATCGCCGCCGATGATCCCCGCGCCCTCGCCGAGACGGTGCTGGCGCATGCCCGCGACGTGCTGGTGCCGGAGATGCAGGCCCGCGATCCGGCCTGCGGCCTCACGGTCGAGCCGGTGATCGACTATCCGGGCCTCGACATCGCCCCCGACGCGCCCCTCGTCACCCTGGCCAAGCGGCTCGCCGGCCGCAACGCCCACGCCAAGGTGTCCTACGGCACCGAGGCCGGCCTGTTCCAGAGCCTCGGCGGCATCCCCTCGGTGGTGATCGGTCCCGGCGACATCGCCCGCGCCCACAAGGCCGACGAGTATGTCGAGACGGCGGAACTCGCGGAATGCGCCGCCTTCCTGCGCCGGCTGATCGCGGAGAGCTGCGCGTAGGACATTCCTCCGCCCACTCCTCCTGAGGCCGCTCTTGCGCGGGACCGTCGTACCTTGGCAGACACGCGCGACGGATGGCCCGACCTTTTGCGAGGGACCTTTTGCAAGGGACCTCTGGCACGGGCGAAGGACCGCCGGACGGGGAGGAGACGGGACATGACGCAGGAACTGGCCGGCAAGGTCGCCTGGGTGACGGGCGCGGGCAGCGGCATCGGCGAGGCGGCGGCCTTGGCCCTCGCGGGCGCGGGCGCCCGGGTGGTGCTGACTGGCCGCCGGGAGGAGCCGCTGCGGGCCCTGGCCGCGCGCATCGCGGAATCCGGGGCCGAGGCCGTGGTCGAGCCCGGCGACGTCACCGATGCGGCCCGCATCGCGGCGATCGTCGCGGGCATCGCTTCGCGGTTCGGCCGGCTCGACGTGCTGGTGAGCAATGCCGGCAGCAACGTGCGCGAGCGGCGCTGGGACGCCCTGTCGCCGGACGGCGCGCAGGCGGTGATCCAGGCCAACCTGTCGAGCGCCTTCTACGCCTCCCTCGCGGTGCTGCCGCTGATGCGCCAGCAGGGCGACGGCGTCCTGATCCACACCGCCTCCTGGGCCGGGCGTTTCGTCAGCCCGGTCAGCGGGCCGGCCTACACGGCGGCCAAGCACGCGGTGGTGGCGATGAGCCACAGCATCAACATGGAGGAATGCGTCAACGGCATCCGCTCGACGGTCCTGTGCCCGGCCGAGGTCGCGACGCCGATTCTCGACAAGCGCCCGGTGCCGGTGACGCCTGAGGACCGGGCCCGCATGCTCCAGCCCGACGACATGGCGGCGCTGATCCTGTTCGTGGCGACGCGCCCCAAGCATGTCTGCCTGAACGAGGTGGTGATCAGCCCGACCTGGAACCGCGGCTACGTGCCGGATGCCCGACTGGGATCGCGTTTGGGTGCGTGACCTTTGGGTGCCTGATCTCTGGATCGGTCGGGCGCGCGTCTGATCGGGGCCGATGGCTTCGGGAGATCGCATGGCGGTCGCCCGAAGCCGGGGGAGGCCCGGATCGCGCTCAGGCGCCCTGCAATGGGGCGGTGCCGGCTGCGTCCGACTCGGCCTTCATCTGCATCTCGTTCCGGTGCAGCCGGCTGAGCAGCATGAGCATGCGGCCCGGCAGGGCCGTATCCTCGGCGGTGAGCGGCGCCGCGCGGCGCCGGATGGTGGTGTCCCGCAGGACGGGAAGTTCCCGCACGGGAGTCTGAACCGACCCGGCGGAGGCATCCGGCCGAACCTGCTCGCGAACTCGGGTACGCATCGTACGATCCTTCAACGGCCGGCTTCTGGCGACCGGCGCCGCTATGAACGCCGACCCGCGGCGCCGGTTCCGCGGGGCCGCGCGGCACTTCCCCAGCGACAGGCCGCTTGTGTCGCCTTTGCCACATGGGCGAGGGCGGTGGGTCAGGCCCGCGCCGCAAGAGAGATGCCGCGCGGGCGTGACGGGGCGGTGACGGCGAGCGGCGCGGATGCTATTGGCGCGCACATGCTCGAAGGCCTGCCGCCCCACCGCCCGACCCACGTGCTGCGTCTCGATACGAACGAGCGCGCGGCCCGCGCCATGACCGACCTCATCGGCGAGGTGTTCGATCCGACCGAGACCGCAGTCGCGGCCTTCGAGGCCGAGGACGGCAAGTCCTGGCACCTGGAAGCCTACTTCTCGGAGGAGCCGGACGAGGAGGCGGTGCGCGAGCTGATCCGCCCGATCCTCGGCGCCGCCGCCGACGAGGCCACCTTCGCGGCGATCGACCAGCAGGACTGGGTGCGTGCCTCCCTGGAAGGGCTGAAGCCGGTGCGGGCCGGGCGCATCCTGGTCCACGGCTCGCACGACCGCGGGCGGGTGCAGCCGAACGACCTGCCGATCGAGATCGAGGCGGCGCTCGCCTTCGGCACCGGTCATCACGGCACCACGCTCGGCTGCCTCATGGCGCTCGTCGACGAGGTGAAACGGCGCCGGCCCCACCGCATCCTCGATGTCGGCACCGGGACCGGCATCCTGGGCCTGGCCGCCGCGCGCCTCCTGCACAAGACGGTCGTCGCCGGCGACCTCGACCCGGAGGCGGTGGCGACCGCGCGGACGAACGCGGCCTTCAACGGGCTCGCCAACCTGATGGCCTTCTACGAGGCGCCGGGCCTGCGCCACCCGCTCGCCCGCCACACCCGCGCCTTCGACCTCGTCTTCGCCAACATCCTGGCCCGGCCCCTGACCCGGCTGGCGCCCAGCCTCGCCCGCGCGGTGGCGACCGACGGCACCCTGGTGCTCTCCGGCCTGATCCCCCGCGACGTGCCGGGCGTGCTCTCGGCCTATGCCGCTCAAGGGTTCCGCCTGCGCCGGCGCCGCCTGATCGAGGGCTGGGCCACCCTGGAACTGCGCCGCGGCGGCGCCGCGCCCAGGCCGCGCTGAAGGCGCGAGCCCATCTATGAACAGATCGCGCTGAAGGCGCGAGCCCATCTATGAACAGGCCGCGCTGAAGGCGCGAGCCCATCCCAGGATGGTCCGCGCTGAGCCCCGCGGCATCGTTCA
Source organism: Pseudomonadota bacterium (assembly GCA_023386115.1). Classification (GTDB taxonomy): domain Bacteria; phylum Pseudomonadota; class Alphaproteobacteria; order Rhizobiales; family Beijerinckiaceae; genus Methylobacterium. Next base: position 1,829 of record JAEWKL010000214.1, on the reverse strand, counting down.
AGGAACAGCCCCGACGCTGATCGGTTGTCCGAGCATCGCCGCCTACCGGTAGGGAGTATGAGCATCCTGGCCGGCGGGCGGTCCGTGCGCGCGGGCCACCAATCCCGGTCTTCCGCGGCACGACGAGCCCCGGAGACCGATCAGCGATGAAGGCCCTCGTCTGGCACGGCACTGCGGATATCCGCTGCGACACGGTTCCCGATCCGACGATCGAGGACGGGCGCGACGCGATCATCAAGGTGACCTCCTGCGCCATCTGCGGCTCCGACCTGCACCTCTACGACCACTTCATGCCGGGCATGAAGTCGGGCGACATCATGGGCCACGAGACCATGGGCGAGGTGGTCGAGGTCGGGCGGGACAATACGGCGCTCAAGGTCGGCGACCGGATCGTGGTGCCGTTCACGATCATCTGCGGCCAGTGCGACCAGTGCAAGCGCGGCAACTTCTCGGTCTGCGAGCGCTCGAACCGCAACAAGAAGCTGGCGGATGCCGCCTTCGGCCACACCACCGCGGGCCTGTTCGGCTACACTCACCTCACCGGCGGCTATGCGGGCGGCCAGGCCGAGTACCTGCGGGTGCCCTTCGCCGACGCCACCCACATCAAGGTGCCGAAGGGCATCCCGGACGAGAAGCTCCTCTTCCTCTCCGACATCTTCCCGACCGGCTGGCAGGCGGCGGTGCAGTGCGACATCCAGCCGGAGGACACGGTGGCGATCTGGGGCTGCGGCCCGGTCGGCCAGATGGCGATCCGCTCGGCGATCCTGCTCGGCGCCAAGCGCGTCATCGCCATCGACCGGGTGCCGGAGCGCCTGACCATGGCGCGGGCCGGCGGCGCCGAGACGATCGACCTCGCCCAAGAATCGAACGTCGTCGCCAAGCTCAACGACATGACCGACGGCAAGGGGCCGGAGAAGTGCATCGATTCGGTCGGGATGGAGGCCCACGCCACCAGCTCGCTCGATGCGATCTACGACCGCGCCAAGCAGGCGGTGATGCTGGAGAGCGACCGGCCGCACGTGCTGCGCCAGATGATCATGGTCTGCCGCCCGGCCGGCGTGTTGTCGATCCCGGGCGTCTATGGCGGGCTGATCGACAAGGTGCCGTTCGGCGCGGCGATGAACAAGGGCCTGACCTTCCGGATGGGCCAGACCCACGTCAACCGCTGGAGCGACGACCTGCTGCGGCGGATCGAGGAGGGGCAGATCGATCCGTCCTTCGTCATCACCCACACGGTGGGTCTGGAGCAGGGGCCGGAGATGTACCGGACGTTCCGGGACAAGCAGGACGGCTGCATCAAGGTGATGATCCGGCCATGAGGGTCCAGCCATGAGTCATCGAGCCATGACACGCTCCGTCGATCCCCGCTCCCGCTCCGCGCACGACGCCCTCGCCCGCGGCCTCGGCTGGTTCTCGATCGGCCTCGGCCTCGCCGAGATCCTGGCGCCCCGGGCCTTGTGCCGGGCCCTGGGCCTCGAGGGCCGCGAGGCCCTGGTCCAGGCCTACGGCGTCCGCGAGGTGGCCACCGGCGCCGCGATCCTGATGAGCCACGATCCGACGCCGTGGATCTGGGGCCGGGTCGCGGGCGACGCCCTGGATCTCGCCACGCTCGCGACCGGCTTCGAGGGCGACAACCCCCGCGCCGGCAACCTGGCGCTCGCCACCGCAGCGGTGGCCGGCGTGACGCTGGCCGATATCGTCTGTGTCCAGGGCCTCACGGCCGACAAGCGCCCGGCGCCGCGAGGGACCTACGAGTACCACAACCGCAGCGGCTATCCCCGCGGCCTCGCCGCCGCCCATGGCGCCGCCCGCGACTTCGCGGTGCCACG
>JAEWKL010000203.1 GCA_023386115.1 Pseudomonadota bacterium | reverse complement strand
GACCGGGGCGCCGGTCTCGTCGAAGGCGAGGACCGCGCGCGCGGCGCCGTCCAGCACCAGCAGCTCGAAGCCGTCCGGTCCGTCGCGGGAGGCGATCGCCCGCGGGTCGCGGACCAGTCCGTCGTCGCGCATCCGGCGCCAGAAGGCGCTCCGGACCTGGCCCGTCGGCGAGAATTTCTGGATCCGCGCGTTCGGCGGATCGAGGACGTAGACCGCGCCGCGCGCGTCGGTCTCGACATCGGATGGACCCGACAGCGTCCCTGGCGGCGCGTCGGGGCCTCCGGGCGCGCCGGGCGCGCCGATCGCCTGCACGAGCGAGCCGTCGGGGCGAAGCAGCAGAACCCGGGACAGGCCCGGATCGGCGAGCCAGACGAGCCCACTCTCCCGTGCCGCGGCGAGGCCTCGCGGCTCGACCAGCTCCGGGCCGGCGCAGGACGCGTCGTCATCTCCGCAGGGACCGATCCGGCACAGCCTCCCGGTCGCCGGCGAAGTCCACCACAGCGCGCCGCTCCCGCTCTTGAGAACGCCCGCGGGCGCCGGCGCCTCCCCGGCGGGCGCCGTCACGCCCGGCCCCCCCGCGAGCGGCGTCAGCGTTGCCCGGCCGTCGCCGTCGACCGTCACGTTGCTGAAGCGCCAGCCGAGCCATCGGCCTTCGCGGTTGAGGTGGCGGAAGTCGGCCTGTCCCATCAGTTCTCGACCCCCACCCATTCGATGCGCCATGGCAGCCTGCCGCGGATGCGCTCGAGGACCGCCGCCGCCCCGGCGCCGGAGGCCGCGATCAGCATCGCCGGCAGCAGCACCGAGAGCGTGAAGCCCGTCGCATTCGCCTTGGAGACGCTCGGAAAGCCGTCGAGCAGGAAGGATGCGCCGTCGATCTCGATCCTGCGGTCCCCGACCACGCTGACGAGATAGTGGGGCGTCCCGCGGAACCCGGCCGCGCCGGCATCCACCTCGGCGGTCAGTTCGATGCCGAAGGCCGTCGGCGCGGCCGGATACCTCCACGCCTCCACGCCGGTCGAGCCCGCCGCGATGAAGGGATAGGCCGATGGCTTGGCCTCCCTCCGGCGCTCGAGGGAGATCCGGGAGGCGAGCTTGCAGTTCAGCACCTCGACGCGGCCGAGCGCGATCCGCTGCGCGGACAGGAGCTCGCGCAGCATGTCGCTCGGACGCAGCACGTCGACCCATCGAAGGCTCGGAACCTCGCGTTGCCGGACCGCCTCGGGGCCGCCGCAGAAGCTGCGCCGTGTCTCGGTGGTGTCGAGGTCGTCGCCCGGATAGGCGGCGGCGAGGTCGAAGGTGGCCGCCTTGCCGTCGGCGCCCGCCGCCACCGGCGGCACGGCGATCGTCCGCGTCTCGGTCAGGACGATCTCGCGGCCGAAGGTGTCGATCGCGTAGCCGGGGCCGACGGTGACCTCCCGCGCGCCCTTCTCGCCGGTCACGGCGAAGCCGCTCGCCACCCCGGGCTGATGGAGCGAGCGGTTGTGCAGCCAGCGCAGCTCGCGGCCGCCGGCTTCGAGGTTTTCCAGATCCGAGGCGAGCAGGCGCTGGCTGGAGAAGAAGCGGAGACGCTCGCCCGCGATCGACAGGCCAAGGGGGTCCTGCATGCTCAGCCCTCCGGAGCGGTTGCGAGATCGACGTCGCCGCGCTCGACGCCGAGCCACGACACGAACAGGCCGTCGCGCCGCGCATCGGCCGGGAAGGTGTCGGCGATGCGGGCATTGTAGTCGAAGCCGAGCCGCACGCTCTCCGGACGCAGCCGGTCCCCCTCGGCGAGGCCGTCGAGTCGGAGCGAGACGAGCCCCAGGTCATGCGCGACCGAGGAGACGAAGGCGGGGGCGAGCCTGGTCTCGCCGGTCCGGGCGTCGACGCCGCTCAGCGTGAGCGCGTCCCCCTCGGCGATGCCCTCGACGTCGGCCAAGCGCAGCACGGACCGCCGGAGCGACAGGTCCGCGAGCCCGAGCATGTCGCCCGCGACGAGACCGTCGAGCGGATCCGGGAGCGTCAGCATCCCGTCCCCGACGCTTGCGACCGGCCGGTCCTCGGCGCGGGAGACCCAGCGCTCGACGACGCCGACGACGTCGCTCGGCCTCAGGTCGCCGGGATCGGCGACCTCGATCTCGTCGCCGGAGTCGGACGGAGACGCCTCGAACGGCGCCAGGACCTCGAGTTCGCAGACCGCGTCGCCGACACCGACTCCGAGCTCGCGGTCGAGCCTGATCGTCCCGTCCGTGACGGACCGGACGGTTGCGCACGTCGTGCTGCCGGCTTCCGCCGCGCAGAGCAGCGCCGTCGGACCGAGCCCCCCTCCTTGGAGGATGACGTCGCGGCCGTCCGCCGAGACGAAGGAGACCCGGCCCGCGACCGGCGGCCTCAGCGAGACGACGACCGCGCCGGGCGCGATCGGGAGGCGCTGGTTCAGCCTCACCCGATCGCCGACGATCAGCTCGACGGCGCCGAGGTCCTGGCGGGCGTCGCCGACGAGCGCCGCCACCGGCTGTCCGACCGCGAGGCCGAGCGTGGAGCCGACCCGCATGGTGACGCCGTCGGCCGCGATCTCGACGACCGAGGTGCGGCCCGAGACCATCATCCGGGCGACCGCGTCGCCCGCGGCGACCCCGTCCAGCGGGCGGGAGAGCGAGAGCACGGTCCCGTTGACGGCCGTGACCAGCGCCCACGCGCCCTTCGCCGTCGCGATCCCGTCGGCGGGGCGGAACGGCGAGGCGTCGTCCACCTCGAGCGTCACCGCGGCCGGGACGACACGGCGGATCCTGAACTCTCCGTCGGGCAAGCGGAGCCGGGCGCCGACCTCCGGCGTCGCGCTCCCCGCGGCGAGGGTCAGCGTCGCCCCCTCGACCGAGGCCAGCCGCGCGGCCTGCCCGGCTTCCCTGGCCGGGGCGAAGTAGACGACGTCGCCCGCCGCGACGGAGGGGCGCTGGTCGAGGGTCACCGTAACGCCCTCCACGGAGACGACGAGCGCGGCGTCGGCGAGGCGAAACAGCACCATGTTCCGCCGCCAAGCCGTCACGGCCGTCGCCAGCGTGACGGTCGAGCCCGACACCGAGGCGATCTCGACCGGGGCCGCGAGTGGCGGCGGGTCACCCGGCCGCACGAGGACGTCGCCAGCCGAGAGGTCGGCGCCGTTCGTCAGATCCAGGCTGACGCGGGCGGCGCTGCTCCCCATCGCCCTGGCGAAGCCCGGACGACGGAAGGCGCCCAGCGTCGTCGTCTCCGCGAGCGTCAGCGCCGCCGCGAGCTTGACGCGCGAACCCGAGACCTCCTCCACCCGGATCGCCCTGGCCGCGACCGGGAGCAGCCGCGTCACGGCGTCCGCCCTCGCCAGGAAGCCCGCACCGCCTGTCGTCCCGATCTCGCGCCGGTCCTCGCCGATCGAGCGGACGCGCGCGAAGGCCGTGGCGACGCGGACGTCGCGGCGGGCGACGCCCCACAGCAGCAGGCGGTAGGTGAAGCCGTCGGCGGTCGCGTCGGCGACGTGCCCGAAGACGGCGAGCGGGCTCTTCTCCGCCTCCGCCGGCCAGCTCGCGCTCGCGAGGTAGACGGGCGCGGCCCCGGCCTCCGGAGCACCCGAAAAGCCCGCCGCGCGCGTGTCGATCCTGGTCTGGACCCCGGCGACGACGAGGCGGAGCACGCCGTCGGCGTCGGTGGTCGCGACGGTCCAGCGCTCCCTGTTGGGCGAGAGCTGCGTGGTTTCGCCCCGCGCGTGGCGCGGCCGCCGCATCCCGCGGCTGCGGAACGGCCGGAAATCCTCGTCGAGCCGGACGGTCTCGCCGCTCCGCGTGAGCCGGGCGAGGACAGGAT
>JAEWKL010000083.1 GCA_023386115.1 Pseudomonadota bacterium | reverse complement strand
GCCCGTTCAGGCGGGGTCGGCATGGCAGGGGCACGCGGCTACGATCCGGCTCGGCGCGTGGTCGGTCGCAAGCGCCACGCGCTGACCGATACCGACGGCCGCCTGCTGGTTGCGGCTGTCTCCCCGGCCGATCTGCACGACAGCCACGGTGGCGTCGCGCTGCTGCGCGCCTCGCGTGGCGTATGGCCGTTCCTGGCGCACTGCTTCGCCGACCGCGCCTACCGCGGGGATCGTATCGGTTCAGCGGGCACCGAACCGCCGCTGTCGACCCCAACCGGACACTCGAACCGCCACCACCGAACGACCGCATGGGGTCAGAAGCTCGTAAGGCGCCACTTCTCTCTGAATCCGAAAATTCCGGCGCCGCGGCAAACATGCATGCCGAGAGCACGGCCGACAAGAGAGGGGAGTGGGCGAGTAGCGAAGCGGAAGATCATGGCCGGGATGGGCCAACATCACTGGCCGTCCAGGATTGGCGAGCCGGTCCGGATCCAGCCACACGACGCTTCCCATGTGCTTCCCAAATCGAACTTCTGGGAAGCAGCGGACAGCCGATTTTCTGCTAAGTGTTTGAGAAATAATGGTGCCGCAAGAGGGATTCGAACCCCCGACCCCCTCATTACGAATGAGGTGCTCTACCAGCTGAGCTATTGCGGCGCCGACAGGCCGGCAAGGCCGGCGGTCAGTGGCGCCCTCATACCCGCGGAGCGCTGGCTTGGCAAGGCTCCTCACGAGCCCCGCCGGACTCCGAAGTGGGATTCGGGGAATCTGATGGCGAGGCGGACCCAGCGCGCTATCGCCCAAGCCCGTCAATGTCGGTACTGGAAGTCGCGACGTTCGTTGATCAATCGGCAGCTCCCGGAACTCGCGCAGGATCGTGACGGAACCAGGCGCACGTCCCGATTACCGTCATGCGCGCGGGCTGGACATCTCGAAGGCCGGCCATGATGCCTGGGTCGGCCGGCCCCTCTCGGCGCGGGGTCAGGCGGACGAGACACTGCAGCGGCGCATCCGCACGATCCACCTGGGCTCGCGCCAGACCTGAGGCTCGCCGCACGCCCAGGCAGGGCGGCGCGACCAGGGCGAGGCTCAACAAGCCGCAAGCCGATTGCCGGGCTGATGCGCGAGGTCGGTCTCGACGCTGCGCGAACTCGCCACCGCCATGCTCGCTGCGGGCGCCTGGGCCAGACCGGTGCCGTCCCGGTCGTGCTGGTGCGAGGACCGGGCCTGGCGCGCCGCCAAGGCCCCGCCCGAGTGGCTGCGCCGGTTCGAGGTACGGCCGAACGTGACCGGGTCGACACCCTCGCCGAGCACCCTGTCGTGCTCATCCCCAGCAGCGTCGACCTGCGCGTGGACGACGGCGACACCCTCAACAGGGTGCTTGTCGACAGCGACGAGCGCGCCCGAGGACATGGTCGTCGTGATCCTGAACAGCTCCCGGCTCCAGGCTGCGATGAACGTCCCCACCATCGCGCCGATCCATCACATGAACGCGGACGGCACGCGCGAGCGCGGCCCCTGCTCGCTCCGGGGCGCCCTGGACTCCATGATCGAGGTCGAGCGCAGCGAGACGGCGCCGGCAACCGCTGGACGGTCACCAAGCAGAAGGACGAGGAGGACGGCCTGACCTTCGCCCTCACTCAGGAGCCAGGTCGTCGGCCTTGACAGAGACGGCGACGCCGTCACCCGTTGCCGTGTCGACGGTAAGCGGTACCGGACCCTGGAGCAGCGTTTGGCCGGCCGCAGGCTGACCCGGGAGCAGTCCCGCCTGACGTGAGGCCTGCCGGTCGACCGCCCGATGGTGGCGGCGAACCGCGCAGCGCCGGAGAGCGAGTTCGCGAAGCGCTCGGGTCTGATGCGGGGAGCGAAGCTGCCCGTGGCAGCATGAGACCTGGGCCGGCGCCCCGGCGCCGGCCCCATCCTGCGGCGTGGAGGACCGCGGATGTCGAGCCCCCGCACCAAGTGTCGCCGTCTGAATTTGATAGATTAAATGGTGAGAATGCAGATAGGGTATGAAGCAGAATGGACTCGGCGAGTACGGCGCACGACGGCGTTAGATCCTAGCCCTCGACTTCAGCGCGGTCCGCGGCGCTCGGATTGGAGGACGTGGGCCCGTGTTCGGCCATCGGCACTTTCCAGCATGGTCACCTTTGTCATAAATTTCGGGCGCAGGGCACTCGCTGCCACCGCCAATGTGCCGGACGTGTTTGACAATGCGCCCCTCGCGATCAACAAGCCGCCGGAGAACCTGCTGCACGCCGGCGATCACCGGAGGTGCCGCTCCGACGACGATAGGTCGCCTAACCCTACTCGCGATGAGGATCTATGGTGAGCTCAGCTGCTGAAGGACTAGAATCTTCCAGATTCAGTCGCCTCATCAACGTCGCACTGGGTAGCCCCGCACAACAAAGCTCCCTCTCAGATTGGTCTGAGCACGGCGAGGCTGCGAAGGCTGTCTCCGGAACGAGACCGCCTGACTTCGCGTTCCACACCTCGCACCAACAGAATCCGTGGTGGCATGTCGACTTGCGTCAGGCGTATCCACTTGAAGCCATTGTCATCTCGAATCGGCTGTTGGGTTTCCAGGCGCGTGCGAAGTCACTCCGCGTCGAGGTGTCCGATGCCTCGGGACAATGGATCTTAATCCATCAAGGGCTTACGGTTTTTGGCTCCGTTTGGACGGATGATCCGTTCATCATATGGTTGAAGGGTTCGGTCACGGCCAGGTCCGTGAGGATTTCACTCGACGCATACGAAGCGCTGCATCTGTCGCAAGTTGAAGTATTCGCCAAGCGCGAGGACGTGGCCTTCATCGATTATTGTGCGCAAAATAATCTTCCCAATTTATACAATAACGACACGCACGGAAAATACGACATCATCAATTCTGAACGATCAACGAACAATCGTGTCGTTGGATTGGATATGAATTATAGTGCGCGCTTCGGTAATCTGCTGATACAATTCATTAATGGGATCATGCTGGCGCAGAAAACCGGGCTACGCTACGTCCGGCTCGGACACCACAACTTTCTGCACGTCAAGGAAAAGTTCGAACTGGAAGGTATTGAGTTCATTCCCCACGGCGCCGACTTGCCGGACGATGGATTGTTTCTAAGCGGGAATTTCTTCATATCCGATCCATTCATTCCTGTCTTAATGCCGTTCTTGCGCTTCACGCCGGAGGACGAGCGTGAATTCACGCGAGTGGCGCATGATTTCATTCGTCCCTTCATGTTACATGACATTCCGTTGCCGAACGAGCGTCGCGATGAGGAAGAAGTCACCATTCATCTTCGTTCCGGCGACGTATTCGAGCCGTTCACACCCATCGTGCGCGGATACCGGCAGCCGCCATTGTCATTCTATAAATTAGTTTTATCGAATTTATTCACTCATCACGGCGTTAGGCGGGTCCGCCTTGTTTTCGAGGATCGCGGAAATCCATGCATCAACGCCTTGGAGCAATGGCTTGCCTCCAACGGCATTCCGTTCCGCATCCAATGCGGAGCGATGCACGAAGACATGTCCGCGTTGGTCGATGCGCCTCACTTGGTGTTCGGCCATGGAACATTCGGCTACGCGGCATGCCGATTATCAAGGAGGATCAAGACCGTTCATTACTTCGAGCCCGAACTCGGCGGAGCCTACGGGTCGATCACGTCGATCGATCGGGTCTTCGCCGTGGCCGACGCTCGGGGTGATTACATCGAAGCGTTTGAGTACGGCAAGCCGTTGCCCGATCATCTCGGCTGGTTCAACACCCCTGAGGATCGTGAGACCATGCTCACGTACCCGGTCGAGGCTCTCGACCTGAAGGAATTGCCGTCGAGTTTGAGGCGCGAGAGATAGGAGCGGTGCTGATCTCTCAAAATGAGGACATGCCGGCGAAGTCCGGCCGGGGGCTGACGCGGCTGGCACCCGTCGCCGTCAGCTCGGTCGAGGCCCGTTGACGTGCGCGGCTTGCGATGCCGGGTTCTGGTTGATCGCCATGGCTGGATGGTCATGGCGACGTCGAGCGGCGGCACGGTGACCCTCGCGTTTTGAGCCAGAATTGGCCACGTACGGGACCAACTCCTGGTTCTCCTCGATCCTCTCGATCGCGTGGCCGTCACCGACAGCGGTTGGGCGCGCTTTGCCCAACCGTCGTGCAGCGCAAGAGCGTGATCCCCACGAGGGCGAGGATTACGAACGGCGACCAGGCGCAGCAGCACGCCTCGACGATGGCCTCATCGTCGGCCAAGAGCCGATGCGAGAGGTCGCCTTTGCGCGCGCGGCAGCCAGATCCGCTCGACCGGGTTCAGCACCGGGCTGTCATACCGCCGCGCCTTCGAACGGACCCGTTCGAGCGCTTGTCGCACAAACCTGACGCCTTGGCCGCGCATCCCCCAGCGATGACCGGTCCGGCCTTGCGTCACCCATGCGCGCCTTGTCCATGAACCCCCTGTCCATGAACCAGAACGCGATCGTCTTGCCGGGTTGGACCTCGCCCGCGGCCACAAGGGCGGTGTGAAACTCCCTTCGGCGAAGGCATCCTCGGCGCGGACATTCCGCTTCGGGTGAACGGGTCTGGTCTTCTGCGTGGACGGGCCGGGCCGGCGCACGATCCGCGACATGGATTGCAGGCACAGGGTCCTGCCGGACCATTCGTCGATGAAGCGGCAGAGGTCTGGCAGCGTCCAGTTCGATGGCTCTCCCCGCACGGGGGCCGGGCCGACCAGGATCCGGTGCACCGGCACCGCCCGCTCACCCTCGCTGAGGATCTCCCGCCTGTGGCCATGCGGACGATCCATCAGCCCGGCCGGCCCTCGGCATCGAGCTGGACCACCCCGTCGCACCGGGCCCGCCGCTCCATCCCGACCGCCCGTGCCGCATCGGCGCAGCTCATGCTCTCAACGAGCTGGCGCCAGCCGGGAGGCGCGGCATCATGCGTCGGTGGGGCTCGCGCGAAGCCAGGCGACGCACGATGCAGCGCTCGCGAGATCGGTGCGGACCATCAGACCCGGCCGTTCGATGGCGGCCTCCTGCGGCACAGGCGGCACGCCGGCACACTCGCGCGGCCCAGCGAGCACATGGTCGACTCAACACCAAGCGCAGCGGTACCACGTCAACGAGCGGTCTCGCGTCGTTCCTCTGATGCAGCTCGCTGACGACCAGTCTGATCGGTTGCGTCGATCGACCCGTCACACAGGCCGACAGCCTCCCTCGTCATCCCGGGTTCCGCTGCGCGGCCCCGGGATGACGGAGCGGCAAAACCAGTCGTCGAGATCAGGCAAGATCTTATGATCCCCTGGATCCGAGACCGCGTTGATTGCCGCCCGTGAGAACCGATAACCCAGCGTCGACACGTCGTGGCGAAGCGAGTGCCGGAACGACGACGAAGGCCACTGATCCCGCAGAAGCCCCTACAGATAGCTCGTCAGCGACAGCTTCGACAACATCGACGTCGCCTGGTAGCTCGCCTGCAATTGCGTCTGCAAAGTCAGGAGCTTGGCAGCCGCCTCCTCGGTCGAGACCGATTCGACGCCGTCCACGGTCTTCTGCAGCACCGCCTTGGTGGCGGTGTTCTGGCTCTTCTGGGTGGTGATCTGGGCGGAGGCGAGGCTCAGCTCCGAGGCGATGCCCTGCACCGAGGGCTGGCCGTCGGCGGGCTTGAGCAGGGTCTGCACCCGGGTCGCGTAGGCCTCGAAGCGGGCGCCGTCGGTGTCGGCGGTCTCGAACGGCGTGGTGGCGAGAACCGCGAGGCCGCTCAGCATGCCGCGGAAGGCCGCTTCGTTGGCCTGGACGCC
>JAEWKL010000021.1 GCA_023386115.1 Pseudomonadota bacterium | reverse complement strand
CATCCCAGGTCACGACGACCTGCGGCTCGGAGCCGAGCAGCAGGTCGGCCCGGTCGTGGGCGCCGCGCAGCTCGGCGAGCTCGGCCGTCAGAGTATGCTCGCGCCGAGCCCAGCGGGCGCGCTCGCGCAGGTAGATCAGCGACAGGATCGTGGCGAAGATCGTCAGGCCGATCAGCACCGCGAAGCCCACGGCGTTGTGCGCGTGCAGCCCCGGGGTGGTCTCCGCAGCCTGGGCGGCGGCCGCGAGGCCGAGTGCACCGCCCAATACGCCGGCGCCCGCGCGGCCGCCGAGCCGTCGCGGCGTACGTCCAACCCCCATGATCCGTCCGTCTCCACGCGAACCGGCGCGCCGTCCCTCGATCCGGACCGGCACGCCTCACGACCTGAACGCTACGCCTCGAATGAACGCCGGGAGCCGCCCGCGACCGCGGCGCAGCTCCCCTCCCCGCAGATTCGGGCAGAGTTTAGCGCGGCGCGGATTCGCGCCGGAAGGGGTGAATTGGGGGAAGGCCGTCATCGCCCGCACGGAGCATCGTCAAGAGCACAGAAATGCCACACCTGAGGTAGAACAAAGGCAGAACATTAGTTCCCGACCCGCTCGTGCAACCGCGGCAGGTGATTGTACACGCACACGAAAAAAGCCCGGCCTTTCGGCCGGGCTCCCTGCGATCACTGTGTGATCGCTGCGTCGATCAGTAACGGTAGTGGTCGGGCTTGAACGGACCGGCCTGGCTGACGCCGATATAGGCGGCCTGGTCCTCGCGCAGCTTGGTCAGCTTGACGCCGATCTTCTCGAGATGCAGCGCCGCGACCTTCTCGTCGAGGGCCTTGGGCAGGGTGTAGACGTTCTTCTCGTACTTGCCCGGGGTGGTCCAGAGCTCGATCTGGGCGAGCGTCTGGTTGGTGAACGAGGCCGACATCACGAAGGACGGATGGCCCATGGCGTTGCCGAGGTTCACCAGGCGGCCCTCCGACAGGAGGATGATGCGGTGGCCGTCGGCGAACTCGATCTCATCGACCTGCGGCTTGATGTTCTGCCACTTCAGGTTCTTGAGACCCGCGACCTGGATCTCGTTGTCGAAGTGGCCGATGTTGCAGACGATCGCCCGGTCCTTCATCGCCCGCATGTGGTCGAGGGTGATGACGTCCTTGTTGCCGGTCGCGGTCACGAAGATGTCGGCGCGCGGCGCGGCATCCTCCATGGTGGTGACCTCGTAGCCCTCCATCGCGGCCTGGAGCGCGCAGATCGGGTCGACCTCCGAGACCATGACGCGGCAGCCGGCGTTGCGGAGCGAGGCGGCCGAGCCCTTGCCGACATCGCCGAAGCCCGCGACCATCGCGACCTTGCCGGCCATCATCACGTCGGTGCCGCGGCGGATGCCGTCGACCAGCGACTCGCGGCAGCCATAGAGGTTGTCGAACTTCGACTTCGTCACCGCATCGTTGACGTTGATCGCCGGGAAGAGGAGCTTGCCCTCCTTGGCGAGCAGGTACAGGCGGTGCACGCCGGTGGTGGTCTCCTCCGAGACGCCCTTGATCGACTCGGCGAGGCCCGCGAACCAGCCCTTCGGCTTCTCGGCCAGCATGCGCTTGAGGAGCGCGAAGAAGATCTCCTCCTCCTCGGAGCCCGGCTTGTCGAGGAAGGCGGTGTCGCCCTGCTCGGCACGCAGGCCCAGATGCACGAACATCGTGGCGTCGCCGCCGTCGTCGAGGATCATGTTCGGCATGCCGCCGTCATGCCACTCGAACAGCTTGGCGGTGTAGTCCCAGTAATCCTTCAAGGTCTCGCCCTTGATGGCGAAGACCGGGATGCCGGCGGCGGCGATGGCGGCGGCGGCGTGGTCCTGGGTCGAGTAGATGTTGCACGACACCCAGCGGATGTCGGCGCCGAGAGCCTTCAGGGTCTCGATCAGCACCGCGGTCTGGATCGTCATGTGCAGCGAGCCGGCGATCTTGGCGCCCTTCAGCGGCTGGCTCGCGGCATATTCCTGGCGCACGGCCATCAGGCCGGGCATCTCGGTCTCGGCGATCGCGATTTCCTTGCGGCCGAAATCGGCCAGCGCGATGTCCTTGACGATGTAGTCCGTGTTGCTCGGCATGGTCGGGCTCCCCGTATCGGCCGGTTCGGCTGCGCCTATAGCAGCCCCCCGGCAGGTAGGCAATCAAGATATAAAGATGTCTTTATGCGACCGGTTCGAGGCGGAGGCAGAGGGGCGCACCGGCCGCGCTTGCCCGCGACTCGCGGCTTGCACGCGACTTGCAGCTTGCACGCGACTTGCAGAGGTCAGGTGCGTCACGCGGCCGGACGGGCCGCGCGCCAGCCGGGGTCTTCTTCGATGCGTCACGCCTCCCTTTCGCGCCGCCAGTTGCTCGCCGGCGCCTCGGCCCTCGCGGCGCTCGGCCCGACCGGCGCCGTCCTGGCCGAAGGAACGGCGTCCGGCAGCCTGACCTACGGCATCTCGCTGTTCGACCTGCCGCTCACCACCGGCCAGCCGGACCGTGGTGCCGGCGGCTACCAGTTCACCGGCCTCACCCTCTACGATCCGCTGGTCGCCTGGGAGCTCGACGTCGCTGACCGGCCGGGCAAGCTGGTGCCGGGGCTCGCCACCTCCTGGCAGAGCGACGCCGCGGACCGCCGCAACTGGATCTTCCGCCTGCGCGAAGGCGTCACATTCCACGACGGGTCGGCGCTCGATGCCGACGCGGTGATCTGGAATTTCGACAAGGTGCTCGACGCCAAGGCACCGCATTACGACCAGCGGCAGGCCTCGCAGGTGCGCCCGCGCCTGCCATCGGTGGCGTCCTACAGGAAGCTCGACGCCATGACGGTGCAGGTCACCACCAAGGCGGTCGACGCGCTGTTTCCCTACCAGATGCTGTGGTTCCTGATCTCGTCGCCGGCACAGTACGAGGCCGTCGGGCGCGACTGGACCAAGTTCGCCTTCCAGCCCTCCGGCACCGGGCCCTATCGGCTGGCCGCCCTGGTGCCGCGGGTGCGCCTGGAACTGGTGCCGAACCCGACCTATTGGAACCCCAAGCGCGTGCCGCGTCTCGCGAAGCTGACGCTCGCCTGCATGCCGGAGGATCTGTCGCGGGCCAACGCCCTCCTCTCCAGCAATGCCGACCTGATCGAGCTGCCCGCCCCCGACGCGGTGCCGCGCCTCAAGGGCGCCGGCATGCGGGTGACCGGCAACGACACGCCGCATGTGTGGAACTACCACCTGTCGATGCTGGAGGGCAGCCCGTGGCGCGACCTGCGCCTGCGCAAGGCCGCGAACCTCGCCATCGACCGCGAGGGCGTCGCGGCGCTGATGGGCGGGCTGGCGACCCCGGCCGTGGGACAGGTGCAGCCATCGAGCCCATGGTTCGGCAAGCCGGGCTTCCAGATCAGGTATGATGTCGATGCGGCGCGCACGCTGATGAAGGAGGCGGGCTACTCGCCCCAGAATCCGCTGCGCACCAAGTTCATCATCCCGACGGGCGGCTCGGGGCAGATGCTGTCGCTGCCGATCAACGAGTTCGTGCAGCAGAGCTGGGCCGAGATCGGCATCGCGCTCGAATTCCAGGCCGTCGAGCTGGAGGTCGCCTACACCGCCTGGCGCCAGGGCGCCGCCGACCCGTCGATGAAGGGCATCACCGGCAGCAACATCGCCTATGTCACCTCGGATCCGCTCTACGCCATCCTGCGCTTCTACGATTCGAAGCAGGTCGCTCCGACCGGCGTGAACTGGAGCCACTACCGCAACCCGGAGGTCGACCGGCTCTGCGACGCGGTGCGGGCGAGCTTCGATCCGGCCGAGCAGGACAAGCTGCTGGCGCGCATCCACGAGATCGTGGTGGACGACGCGGTGCAGGTCTGGGTCGTGCACGACACCAACCCGCACGCGCTCTCGGCCAAGGTGAAAGGGTACACCCAGGCGCAGCACTGGTTCCAGGATCTGACGACGCTGGGATAATCGAATCGCCCCTACGCCGTGCCCCCCGCCCACTGCGTCATCCCGGGTTCCGCTGCGCGGCCCCGGGATGACGGAGGAGAGCTCAAGACGGTCGAGGCAGGCGGACGCCGCCCACTCACACCGACCCGAACACCCGCGCCACGTCCCCCTCCCCCATCACGCGGTACTGCCCGGGCTCCAGGTCGGCCGGCAGGTCCAGCGCCCCGACCCGATCCCGGTGCAAAGCCGTGACGTGGTTGCCGACCGCCGCGAACATCCGCCGAACCTGATGGTAGCGCCCCTCCGTCAGGGTCACGGCGGCGCTCGTCGGCCCGTGCACCTCCAGGGTGACCGGCAGCAGCGGCTTCTCCTCACCCTCCAGCATCAGGGTGCCGGAGGAGAAGATCGCCCCCTCGTCGCCGCGCAGCGGCCGATCCAGGGTCACCTGGTAACGCTTCGAGACGCTGGCCTTCGGCGAGATGATCCGGTGCAGCAGCGCCCCGTCGTCGGTGAGGAGGAGGAGACCGGAGGTCTCCTTGTCGAGGCGACCGATTGTGGAGAGAGCCGGCTCGCGCTGCCGCCAGCGCGGCGGCAGCAACCCGTAGACCAGCGGGCCGGCCTCCTTGTGCGAGCAGGTGACGCCGAGCGGCTTGTGCAGCATCAGCGCCATCCCGGGCAGCGGGTCGAGGGATTTGCCGCTGACCGTGAGGCGGGCCGGCAGATCCGGGTCGAGGGCGATGCGCCGGTCGGCGTCGCGCAAAGGGGCGCCGTCGAGGACGATCGTGCCGGCACGAGCCAGCATCTGGATCTCGCGGCGCGAGCCGTAGCCGAGATTGGCGAGCAGCCGGTCGAGCCGGACCGACGCCACCTTCGCCTTGCTGGTCATCGGCGAGCGCTCATTTGCGCGCCACTCATTTGCGCGCCTCATGGATCTTGTAGCCCTGCGCGGCGGCCCGCTGCGTCACCTCGCGAAACACTTCCCCAAGGGTCGCCTCGTAGGGCAGATGGGTGTTGGCGGTGAGCCACAGCGTCCCGCCCGGCCGCAACGCCGCCGCGGCGCGGCGGATGAAGGCCTGGCCGAGCGCCCGGTCCTCGGCGCCGCCGTCGTGGAAGGGCGGGTTCATCACCACGAAGTCGAGGCGCTCGGGCACTGCGTCGGCCGCGCGGGCATCGGCCCATGTCACCGTGACGCGAGGATCGTCGACGTTGCGCCGCGACGCCTCGACGGCCCGGCGATCGTTGTCGACCAGGGCGAGGGCGGTCACCTTGGGCGAGGCCAGCACGGCGTGGGCGAGGATGCCGAGGCCGCAGCCGAGATCGGCGCCGCGTCCGGACAGGGCGGGCAGAGTCTCGATCAGCAGGGCGGTGCCGGGATCGACCCGGTTCCACGAAAAGATGCCCGGCTGCGTCCACAGGCCGAGGTCGTCGAGGCGCCGCGGTGCGCCCTCGGCGATCGCCTCGTCGAGCCCGGTCGGCGCGTCGGGTCGCACCGTGCGCACGATGCGGTGATGACGCTTCGCGCATTCGTCGAGGCGGCAGCCGAAGCCGCCGAGCTCGCGGGCGAGCCGGGTGCCGCCCCGGTCCTTCGGAGCGAGCACGGTCAGGGCGGCGCCGGGCGCGAGCGCGCGCAGAGCGAGCGCCAGGGCGTGGCCTGTG
>JAEWKL010000917.1 GCA_023386115.1 Pseudomonadota bacterium | reverse complement strand
TGCGGTTCTAGATTCCGGGCTCCGCTGCGCGGCCCCGGAATGACGCGAAGAGTGGTGTGACCGCGCGTGCAAAAACTTAGGCTTCCCTAAAACAACGACCCCTGCGCCTCGGTCATCCGTTCCGGTGGTGGCGGCGCCGGTGCGTCCTCGTCCGGCCGCAGCAGATCCGCCGTGTCGTTGCGCACGTCGTTCACCCGCCGGCTCGCCGGGCGTAAGTCGAGCCACTCCTCCGGTGCCGGCCGGCACAGGGCGCTCGCCTGTCCCGCATCGACGTCCCGCAGGTCGAGCCAAGCGTCGACGCCCTCCGGCGACAGGATCGCCGGCATGCGCTCGTGGATGCCGGCGAGGAGCCCGTTGGCGCCGCAGGTGACGATCGCCGCGGTGTCGATCTCCGAGCCGTCGCGGCTGCTCCAGGTCTCCCACAGGCCGGCCAAGGCCATCGGGTGGCCATCGCTGCGGCGGATCGCGTAGGGCGCCTGGCCGCGGGGGCCGCCGCGGCGCCACTCGTAGAAGCCGTCGGCCAAGAAGATGCAGCGCCGGTAGCGCAGGGCATTGCGGAAGCTCGGCTTCTCGGACGCCGTCTCGATCCGGGCATTGATGACGAGGGGGAACTCGTCCGGATCCTTGACCCAGGACGGCAGGAAGCCCCAGCGCATCAGCACGAAGCGCCGCCGCCCGTGCTCGGCGGTGACGACCGCGACCGGCTGGGTCGGCGCGACGTTGTGGCGGGCCGGGAAGTTCGGCTGCTCGGCGTAGCCGTAGGCCTCCCGGAAGGTCTCGGGCGAGGAGGTGACGAAGAAGCGGCCGCACATGCCGGGACGCCCCCTACAGCCAGCGCTTCCAGCGGAAGAAGGCGTAGGGCAGGATCGCCGCCACCACCATCATCACCACCGCCATCGGGTAGCCGAAGCCCCAGTCGAGCTCCGGCATCACCTTGAAGTTCATGCCGTACATCGAGGCGATCAAGGTCGGCGGCATGAACACCACCGCCATGACCGAGAACAGCTTGATGATGTTGTTCTGCTCGAGGTTGACGAGGCCGAGGGTGGCGTCGAGCAGGAACTGGATCTTTCCCGACAGGAAGCTGGCATGCTCCTCGAGCGACTGGAGGTCGCGCAAGGTGGAGCGGACTTCCTCGCGGATCTCGCGGGGGGCCTTGCTGGCCCGGTAGCTCGCCGAGAGCGAGAGCAGGATGCGCTCGACCGAGACCAGGCTCTCGCGCTGCTGCGACAGGAGTTCGTTGTGGCGCCCGAGGGTGCGCAGGGTGTTCTGCAATTCGGCGTTGCGGGCGCTCGGATCGGAATGCTCGGCGAAGATCAGGCGCGAGAGCCGGTCGATGCGCTCGCCCTGGAGCTGGAGCACGTCGGCGGCGCGGTCGATCACGGTCTCGATCAGGCCGGCCAGGATCGCCTCGCCGGTCAGCATCACCCCGGCCGGCCGCGCCGCCCGGTGCACGAACATCCGGAACGCCTGCGGATCGTCGTAGCGCACGGTGGCGAGCTTGTTGTCGCGCAGGATGAAGGTGACGCCGGTGAGCTGCGCGTCGTCCGTATCGACCCGGCAGAGCAGGCGTCCGGTCATGTAGCGGGCGCCGTTCTCGACGTAGAGCAGCTCCGAGGGCTCGATGTCCTGCATCTCCTCCCGTGTCGGGATCGAGATGCCGAGGAAGGCCTCGACCTTGTTGTCCTCCTGGCGGGTGGGCTCGATCAGGTCGATCCAGAGCGCGTCCGGCGGGATCGGCTCGGACATCTCCAGCAGGCGCCGCTCCAGGAGCGGCTGACCGGTGCTGGCGCAGGCATTCGGCTGATGGACGAAGATCAAGGGCGGTCTCGGACGACAGGGGCGCGACGGAGGGGCCTTGTGGCCCGGCCGCTTGAAGGCTCCGTGACAGCTAGGTCACGGGCATCCCGAATGTCGATGACGCCGGATCCACAGCCGCCAGCGTTTTCGCTTGGACCGGTTCTCGCTCAGCTCACGTCTCGGGCGGCTGGCAGACGTCGATCCACTCCGCCCCGGTGAGCGCGGCCATGCGCTCGGGCGTGATCCGCACCGCGCTGTTCGGGGAGCCCGCTGCCGGCAACACCTCGTCGAAGGCCTGGAGGCTGACGTCGCAATAGACCGGCAGCGGCGTCGCGAGGCCGAACGGGCAGACGCCGCCGACGGGATGGCCGGTGATCGCCTCGACCTCCTCGGGCCCGAGCATCCGGGGCTTGGCCCCGAAGGCGGCCTTGGCCTTGCGGTTGTCGAGGCGGGCATCGCCCCGGGCCACCAGCAGCACCACGCGCTCGCCGAGGCGCAGGGACAGGGTCTTGGCGATGCGGGCCGGCTCGACGCCATGGGCGGCGGCGGCGAGCGCCACGGTGGCCGAACTCGCCTCGGTCTCAAGCACGGCGAGATCGGGCGCGCGGGCGGCCAGGTCGGCCTTGACGGAAGCGAGGCTCATCGGCGGGCGAGGCCGCGCGGCGAAAGGAAAACGGTCACGGGCGGGCTCTCACGGATCGAGGGATGCCGGTCAGGCTCCCTCGCCCGGCGCGGTGTCGCGCGCAAGTCCGGCTTCGCGCGCAAGTCCCGCTTCGCGCCCTGGTGTCTCGTCCCCTCGTCCCCTCGCAACCATCCGGATGAAGGGAGGCGAGATCGTGGGCGCGTTCATCCGCGCCCGCGATTGCTCTCAGTAGCGCGGGCCGCCCGTGGTGTTGCCGAGCTGCTGCTGGTAGCCTCGGCGCGACGGGTTGCGGGCATTCGGATCGCCGGCGCGCATGTGGTTGCGGCGCATGTGCCGGCGCATGTGGCGGTCGTGGCGCTTCATGTGGTGGTAGTGGTGATGGCGGCGCATGGCGACGTGCTCGACCGTCGATTCCGCGCCAGCGACGGCCGGGGCCGGACCCGTCACGGCGGCCGAGGCCGGGGTTAGGGCGAGACCGCCCAGCAGCACGCTCGCCGCCAGGGCCAGGGTCAGAGACTTCATCGCGGTGTACTCCAGCCGGTGGCCCCCGTCGGCCAACCTGTGCGTCAATGGCCCGCGTGGCGTCCGGTTCCGCTGCGGCACGGAAATCATCCGGAAAACTTTCCGCTGCGGTCCCGAGGCGGGAGGAGCCGGGCACCCGGGGCCGTGCAGCCGGTTCCGGGCTTGCGCCGCCGGGGCGCCTCCGCCATCCCGGCGCCCATGCCGGCACCCATGCGCTCCGTCCCCTCCCTGCCGATCGACGCCGTCCTCGGCGACCTCGCGGCCTCCCTCGCCGTCCCATCGCGCGCCCGCCCCAACGCAGTGCTGGTGGCGCCGCCGGGGGC
>JAEWKL010000880.1 GCA_023386115.1 Pseudomonadota bacterium | reverse complement strand
CCCTCAGGTCGTCGCGGCCATCGCCCGGAAGCTGGCGGACGCCCCGGCGCGCATCGTTCAGGCCGATGTCGCCGGGGTGGAGGCGGCGGTCCTGTCGCCGCACGCCAAGGCGCGCTTGCGCGCCGAGACCGGCGCCGCGGCGGTCGATATGGAGTCGCAGGTCGCGGCGGCTTTCGCCGAGGCGCATGGCCTGCCGTTCTGCGCCGTGCGGGTGGTGTGCGACCCGGCCGACCGTGCCCTGCCGGCGGCGATCGCCAAGGCCCTCAAGCCGGACGGCGAGCCCGATATCCTCGCCGTCCTGTCGGCTCTGGCGCGCCGGTCGGCGAGCGTGGGCGGGCTGGTGCGCCTCGCCCGCGACTCGTCGGCGGCCTTCGCCTCGTTAGGCCGCTGTCGCGCGCTTCTTGGCGTCGGCCTTGGCGTCCCGGATCTCGGAGAGCTTCTGCGCGACGTTGCGTGAGAACACGAACTCGGCCGGGCGCTGGTTCTCGAGGGAGATCTCGGGAGCCATCTCGCCTTCGGTCTTGATGCCCCGCATCGCGTAGACCAGCGGCTTCCACGGCTTCTTCACCGAATCGACCACCGAGGAGGCCTCGTAGCCCGAGTGCACCATGCAGTCGGCGCACTTCTCGTAGTTGCCGGTGCCGTAGGCGTCCCAGTCCGTGGTCTCCATCAGCTCCTTGAAGGTCTTGGCATAACCCTCGCCGAGCAGGTAGCACGGCTTCTGCCAGCCGAAGACCGTCCGCGTCGGGTTGCCCCACGGCGTGCAGTGATAGGTCTGGTTGCCGGCCAGGAAGTCCAGGAACAGGCCCGACTGCTGGAAGGTCCACTTCTCGCGGCCCTTCTCCTTGCCGAGGCGGAACACGCCGCGGAACAGGTCCTTGGTCGCCCGGCGGTTGAGGAAGTGCTGCTGGTCGGGGGCGCGCTCGTAGGCGTAGCCGGGGGAGACGGTGATGCCGTCGATGCCCATCCGGGTCACGCTGTCGAAGAAGTCGGCGATTTTGTCGGCCGACGAGTTGTTGAAGAAGGTGCAGTTGATCGTGACCCGGAAGCCCATCTCCTTGGCCTTCTGGATCGCCGCCACCGCCTTGTCGTAGACGCCGCGCTGGCACACCGACTGGTCGTGCATCTCCTTGTCGCCATCGAGATGGATCGACCAGGTGAAATACGGGCTCGGCTTGTACTGCGCGATCTTCTTCTCGAGAAGCAGCGCGTTGGTGCAGACGATCGCGAACTTCTTCTGCGCGATGATGCCCTCGACGATCTGCGGCAGGTCCTTGTGCAGCAGCGGCTCGCCGCCCGCGATGACCACGACGGGTGCACCGCACTCACGGACCGACTCGAGTGCTTCGTCGACCGGGAGGCGCTTGTTGAGGATCTCGTCCGGATAGTCGATCTTGCCGCAGCCTGCGCAGGCGAGATTGCACCGGAACAACGGCTCCATCATCATGACAAGCGGGTAACGCTTGCGGCCGGTGAGGTGCTGCTTGAGGATATAGCCGCCGATCTTCGCGACGTACCGTAGAGGAATGCCCAAGACCAAGGCTCCTTGTGTCGTGGTTCGTGTCGTACGCTGTGCCAAGCGGGCTGATTAGCCCGAAAAGTGGCGGATTTCCAGTAAGCTAGGTTCGAAAGGGTCCAGGCTGGGTGCGGAACCGACTAAGTGTGGCCCAAACTCGACGGGAGCGGGAAGCGCACGCTCTCGATCATGCCCGGAAGGGCGGAGATCCGCAGGGGGGGTGCGACGCTGCAGCGCAGCAATCACCACCTCGGGGTCGAGGCGCCGGCGGTGAGGCCGAAGGTGCGGGCCGCGCCGAAATCGATTCCCCCCAGATCCTCCGTCCCCTCGACGTGGTGGCTCGGCCGGCCGGCCTCGGTGGCGATCTCGCGCAGGCGGTTGCAGCTCGAGGAGTTGCGCGCACCCAGCACCAGGATCAGGTCGGCGACCTTCGCGAGCGCCCGCATGGCGGCCTGGCGGTTCTGGGTCGCGTGGCAGATGTCCCGGGTCTCGGGACCGACGAGGCCGCGGAAGCGCCGGCTCAAGGCGGCGATGATCGCCCGCGTGTCGTCGACGCTGAGCGTCGCCTGGGTGACGGAGGCGAGCGGCGTGTCCGCGGGGAGGTCGAGGACCTCGGCTTGCGCGACGCTGCCGACGCGGTGGACCTCGCCGTCGATCTGCCCCCGCGTCCCCGCGACCTCGGCGTGACCCTCGTGGCCGACCAGGATCACGGTACGGTCCTGCGCGGCATAGCGCTTCCCTTGCGCGTGCACCTTCGCGACCAAGGGGCAGGCAAGGGGCTGGTGGCGCCGACCACGGGCAAGCCCCGGCGTGCTGCCTCCGCCTCGACCGCCCGCGACACGCCATGGGCCGAGAAGATCGTGGTGGTCCCATCCGGCAGTTCGTCGACGCTCTCGACGAACTGTGCGCGCCCTTGGACTCGAGGTCGGCGACGACGCGGCCGTTATGGACGATCTCGTGGCGGACATAGACCGGGCGATCGCCCCGGGCGAGCACGCCTCGACGGCTTCGACCGCCCGCACCACCCCGGCGCAGAAGCCCCTGGGCTGGGCCAGCACGAGGTCGAGCCCGTTCTCCCGCGGTCCCGCCACCAGCCCTCCGTCCCTCTCGCCGCGACTCCGGTCCGGGCTCCGCCCCGATCGGAAAACCCTTTTCCAGTCCGTGGTGTAAGGCGAGGGCACCGGCGGCGAAACGCGGAGCTCGCACGGCGCCTGTGGGCGACGCGAACCGTCCAGATTGCGGATCCGTGTCGGGTCAACGCGTTGCAATCGGGCCTGCGGGTCATTACCTAGCGCGCCACGGAGGCGCTCCCGGAGCGTTGCCGTGACGCATGGGTACGAAGCGACCATGGGCGGCGCCGCCCCGCGCGCTATTTTGGTCTCGGCCGGTGCGGGCTCTCGACGGGATGTCGCCGTCCCGGCGGGGCCGTCGGGCCGATCGTCAGGATTTCACCGGGCCGCCGCGTGGCCCGCGAGCTAGAGGCAGGCTTCGCATCGTGATCGAACGGCTCGTGGCGTTTTCCGTACACCGGCGCTGGCTCGTCCTCGTGGCCGCGCTGCTGCTCACCGTCGCGAGCGCCGTCACGGCGGCGCATCTCTTCCGGATCAACACCGACGTCGAGCGCCTGATCACGCCGGACGTGCCCTGGCGCCAGGACGAGATCCAGTTCGAGAAGACCTTTCCGCAGCGCAGCAACCTGCTCGTCGCCGTCATCGACGGCCGGACGCCGGAACAGGCCGAGGAGGCGGCGAACCGCCTGACCCAGGCCTTGTCGTCGCGCAAGGACCTGCTGCCGGTGGTCTACCGGCCGGATGGCGGCCCGTTCTTCGACAGGAACGGCCTGCTGCTGATGCCCCAGAAGGAGCTTGAGCAGACCACCGAGCGGCTGATCCAGCAGCAGGGCCTCCTCGGGCCGCTCGCTGCCGACCCCTCCTTGCGCGGCATCATGCAGGCGATGGTGATGGGGGCCCAGGGGGTGAAGGCCGGCCAGGCCAAGCCCGACGACCTCGTCGGCCCGATGGGCAGCATGAAGGACGTGTTCGACAAAGTCCTGAAGGGCGAGCCGGCCCAGCTCTCGTGGCAGCTGCTGCTCGCCGGCGGCAAGGCGGAGCCGAGCGACCTGCGCCGCTTCGTCATCGCCCAGCCGGTGCTCGACTACGACGCCCTCCAGCCCGGCGAGAAGGCGACCGCGCTCATCCGCGAGACCGCCCGGAACCTCGGCCTGACCGAGGCCAACGGGGTGCGGCTGCGCCTCACCGGCCAGGTCGCGGTGGCCGACGACGAGTTCGCGACGCTCGCCGACGACGCGGCCCTGAACTACTCGGTCACCGGCGGCGCCATCGTGCTGTTCCTGTGGCTGGCTCTGCGCTCGGGCAGCCTCGTCGTGGCGGTGCTCGCCACCACCTTCGCGGGGCTCATCGTCACCGCCGCCCTCGGCCTCCTGATGGTCGGGGAGCTGAACCCGATCTCGGTCGCCTTCGCGGCCCTGTTCGTCGGCCTCGGTATCGATTTCGGCATCCAGTTCGCCGTGCGCTACCGTGCCGACCGCTTCGTCGAGGCGGATCTCGTCCGGGCGATCCGCTCGGCGGCCCGCGGCGTCGGCTGGTCGCTGACCCTGGCGGCGGTGTCGCTGCTCGCCGGCTTCTTCTCGTTCCTGCCGACCGATTTCCGCGGTGTGTCCGAGCTCGGCCTGATCGCCGGCGTCGGCATGATCGTCGCCTACCTGTTCTCCCTCACCGTGCTGCCGGCGCTGATCGCCGTGCTGCGGCCGCCTGGCGAGAAGCAGGAGGTCGGCACCGCCAGCATGGCCTCGGTCGACCACTGGATCCTCGCCAACCGCAAGCTGGTCCTGGTGCTCACCGGTCTCGTCACGGTGGCGGGCCTGCCCCTGCTCTACTGGCTGCCCTTCGACTCGAACCCGATGCACCTGCGCAGCGCGAAGGTGGAATCGGTCGCGACCTATCTCGACCTGACCAAGGACCCGAAGACCAGCCCCAACACCATCGACGTGGTCGTCCCGAACCGTGACGCCATCGCCCCGATGGTCAAGAAGCTGACCGAACTCCCGAGCGTCGCCGGGGTGATCGACATCGACACCTTCGTGCCCGCTGACCAGGACCAGAAGCTCGCGACCATCGAGGACGCCGCGCAGGTCCTGGGGCCCGTGCTGAGCCCGCCCCGCGTGGCGCCGGCACCGACCGACCGGGAGGTGGTGACGGCGATCCGCAACGCGGTGACGGCGCTGCGGGGCATCTCGCAGGGGGCGCAAGGCCAGCAAGGGCAAGGGACCACCTCCGGCCCGCTCGCGACGATCCAGGGCTTCGCCGACACCCTCGACCGCCTCGCCGGCGCCGAGCCGTCGGTGCGCGAGGCCGCCGCCGCCGCGGTGGTGCCGAACCTCAAGGCTCTGCTCACCCGCCTGCGCAGCCTGCTCGCCCCGGCGAAGATCACGCTGGAGAACCTGCCGGCGCAGATCCGCTCCGATTGGATCGCCTCCGACGGCCGCGCGCGGATCGAGGTCCAGCCCAAGGGCAACTCGAACGACAACTCGGTGCTGCGGCGCTTCTCCAAGGAAGTGCTGAGCATCGCTCCGCATGCCACCGGCGCGCCGGTCGCCACGACCCGGTCGAGCCACACCATCCTGGGCGCCTTCATCGAGGCGGGCCTGCTGGCGCTCCTCTCGATCTTCATCATCCTGTCGGTGGCCCTGCGCCGGCCTTGGGACGTCGCCATGGCCCTCGGGCCGCTGGTGCTCGCCACCTTGTGGACGCTGGAGGCGCTCTACCTCATCGGCATGCCGCTGAACTTCGCCAACATCATCGCGCTGCCGCTGATGCTGGCGGTCGGCGTGGCCTTCCACATCTACTACGTGATCGCCTGGAGGGCCGGCGTCGCCGACATGCTGGCCTCGAGCCTGACCCGGGCGATCTTCTTCTCGGCGCTCACCACCGGCACGGCCTTCGGCTCCCTGGTGCTGTCGAGCCACCCGGGCACCGCCAGCATGGGCAAGCTCCTCGCCCTGTCGCTGTTCTTCACCCTCGTCGCCGCCTTCTTCATCGTCCCGGCCTTCCTCGGCCCGCCGCCGAAGCGGAAGGCCAAGGACGGGGTGCCCGAGACGGCAGCCCGGCGCGATCCGCTGATCCCGGCCTGAGCGTCGGACAGCGTCCTACGATAAGAACCCGCTCCTCCGCCGAGGAGCGGGTTTTTTTCAAGAGAGATTCTCGGCCTCCCCCTTTCCCGGAGGAGTGGAGCGAAGCGGAAGGAGATCCGGGAAGGAGCGGCGTGCGCCGATGCGCCGGACGCCTCGGCATCCGGAAGCCTTGGCATCGACGTGGCGATGCCAAGACGCGAGGGTATGTCATCTCGGGATGAGATTCGCCCCGATAGGTTGCGGCGCAGCAAAGTCCCGTGCTAGGGCACGACCCATGATGCAGGATCGAGCCATCCCGGTCTCGCGGCTCACGCCGCCGTAGCGCCCCGCTCTCCCGCGTCCTCAGCGCACATCCGTTCTCCCGTGCCCGTCCGCCATGAGCGGCCGGCCGTCCTGGCGCGCCGTGTCGTGCCTCTCCCGAAAGCACATCTCATGAACCTCCTCCGCCTGCGGCGCGAATGGGCGCCCGACGTCACGCGTGAAATCCTGGCCGGAACGGTCGTGGCGCTCGCCCTGATCCCGGAGGCGATCGCGTTCTCGATCATCGCCGGGGTCGATCCGAAGGTCGGGCTCTACGCCTCGTTCTGCATCGCGGTGGTCACCGCGATCGCGGGCGGACGCCCGGCGATGATCTCGGCGGCCACCGGCGCGATGGCGCTGGTGATGACGACACTGGTCAAGGATCACGGCCTCGGCCACCTCTTCGCCGCCACGATCCTGACCGGCCTGATCCAGATCGCCGCCGGGGCCTTCAAGCTCGGCAACCTGATGCGCTTCGTCTCGCGCTCGGTCGTCACCGGCTTCGTCAACGCGCTCGCGATCCTGATCTTCCTTGCCCAGGTGCCGGAGCTGATCGGCCGCGGGCCGGTCGTCTACGCCATGACCGCCGCCGGCCTCGCGCTGATCTACGGCCTGCCCACCCTGACCAAGGCGGTGCCCTCGGCCCTCGTCACCATCGTGCTGCTCACCGCGATCTCGATCGGTTTCGGCCTCGGCATCCGCACCGTCGGCGACATGGGCGCGCTGCCGAGCGAGCTGCCGAGCTTCGCCCTGCCCTCCGTGCCGCTCACCCTCGAGACCCTGCGGATCATCCTGCCGTATTCGCTGACGCTGGCCATGGTGGGCCTGCTCGAGAGCCTGATGACCGCCGCGATCGTCGACGAGCGCACCGACACCACCTCGAACAAGAACCGCGAATGTGCCGGCCAGGGCCTGGCCAACGTCACTGCCGGCCTGTTCGGTGGCATGGCCGGCTGCGCGATGATCGGCCAGTCGGTGATCAACGTCTCGTCGGGCGGTCGCGGCCGGCTCTCGACCCTGTGGGCCGGCGCCTTCCTGCTGTTCCTGATCGTGGTGCTCGGGCCTTACGTGGCGCAGATCCCGATGGCGGCCCTCGTCGCCGTCATGATCATGGTGTCGATCAACACCTTCCAGTGGCGCTCGATCCGGACCCTCGTGACCCATCCGACCACGTCGAGCATCGTGATGCTCGGCACCGTCGCGGTGGTGGTCGCGACCCACGACCTCGCCAAGGGCGTGCTGTTCGGCGTGGTCTTGAGCGGGCTGTTCTTCGCCCACAAGGTCACCCGGTTCTTCTCCGTCGCCTCGTCGCGCGAGGGCGGCACCCGCACCTACCGGGTCACCGGGCAGATCTTCTTCGCCACGGCGGAAGCCTTCCACGCCGGCTTCGACTTCCGCGAGGAGGATCTCTCGGGCGTCGTGATCGACGTGACGCAGGCCCATTTCTGGGATCTCACTGCGGTCAACGCGCTCGACCGGGTGGTGCTGAAGTTCCGCCACCACGGCGTGCCGGTCGAGATCGCCGGGCTCAACGCGGCCTCCGCCACCCTGGTCGAGACGCTCGGGACCCACGATAAGCCGGGGGCGGCCTTGGCTTCGGGGCATTGAGCGCCGGTTCGACGTGACCTCACAGGCCTGACACCTACAGGGTCATTCCGGGGCCGCGCAGCGGAGCCCGGAATGACAGGGAGGGTTCGATGTCCGCCTGCCCGATCACGTACCAACGACGATAGCCAACTAGCCTTCTCCGCCGGGACGACGGACGGTCGTCCCCCTACCCCGCCCGTGCCGTCGCCCCGTGCACCATGGCGAGCACGCCGGCGCGCAGGAGATCGTACTTGGTCGGCAGGCCGGGGCCGGTCGGCAGCCGGCCGGCGGCAGCGAGCGTCGCGATGCCGTGGGACAAAGCCCAGACCTCCAGGGCGACGAAGCGCGGATCGACCCCGGCCGAGAAGCCGTCCGGGAAGGTGCTGCGCAGGGCCTCGACCAGGAGCCCGAAGGCGTCGCGGTCGCGCGGGGACTGCGCGGGCGTGCCGCCCGGCGGGCAGCCGTCGGGGCCGGGCGGCCGGGCCTCGAAGATCGCCGCGTAGTAGCCCGGTTCCTCCTCGGCGAAGGTCAGGTAGGCCTCGCCCATGCGGGTGAAGCGC
>JAEWKL010000871.1 GCA_023386115.1 Pseudomonadota bacterium | reverse complement strand
GCCGGGCTCCACCCGGATCCGCGCCTCCGCCCGCGTCCAGGTGCCGAGCCAGTCCTCCCGGGCGACGGGCGGCGGCGGCGCGACGGACACCGAATCGGCCGGGATCCAGCCGGTCCGGCCGGACTCGTCCGTCCCGCCCCGGTAGGCGGCGCAGACGAAGGCGCCGCGGCGCTCCCCGAGGATCACGGCATCGCCGGTCACCAGATAGGCCCGCTCGCGGCAGGCGGAGCTCGGGTCGGGACAGTCGGGGCGGGCGAACCCGTCCTTCACGAAGGCGGTGCGGCTCGGGGCCGTGATCCGCCCGAGGGCGAGTGTCGGGCCGGCGGAGAGGGAGGGCGGGCGCCGGCACTCGTTCTCCTCGGCCCGCGCCGCCCCGCCGGTGGCAGCCGCAAGGACGGCGAGCAGCATCAGGCGGCGCGACGCGCGGGCGGGACGGGTGGTGATCGCCGGACGGCGTCCGGGCTGGATGATGCGGAGCGCGGGCAGGCGGTGAATCATGCAGGCGGTCGCGGCTCCCTTCCGACGATGGTCCTCTTGATGGAACGGCGTCTGCGCGGGCCCCACCCTGCCGAAATCCCGATCGCGACGCGGGTGCGGTGCAGCGATCCGGCAGACTATCGGCTCGTCGCCACGCGCCTCCAGCTCCGATCACGAGACCAGGAGCCGGACCAGCGCCGACGATATTTCTTATCCGGCTGACGATCGTGCTCAGTGTGGCCCCGAAGGCCGATGCTCGACAGTCACTGCGATCGACAATAGGTTGTCGCCTCGGTTTAATCCGAAGATCGACTATCGGTCAACCGTGATCGTTTTGGCGTCGCGGCCGGCTGGCGATGCGCGAGCGGCCCGGGCATGCCGGCACGCGCTCGCATCCGGCCGATTCCGGAGGCGACCGGCGGCAGAATGCCGTGTCGGCGCCTTCGCGCCCCGGCCGGGTAAGGGCTCGGTTCAGACGACGGTCGAGATCGCGCCGGGCGGACGGCTCAGGAGCGTCGCGAGCAGGCTGAGACCATAGCGCAGGGTCTCGGCGTCACGGGCCGCGCCGAGGGAGACGCGGATGGCCTCGGGGGCGGGTCCGACCGCGAAGGCGTCGCTCAGGATGACGGACAGCCCCAACTGCCAGGCATGCGCCCCGAACTCGCCGCGCCGCCACGGTTCCGGAAGCCGGAGCCACAGGTGGTGCCCGCACGGATGCGCCCAGACGTCGAGACCCCGCAGGACCTCGCGGGCGACCGCCTGCCGAAGGCCGTTCTCCTGTCGGATGGCGGCGACGATCGCGTCGATCTCGCCCTCGACGATCCAGCGCGAGGCGAGCGCCGCGGTCAGCGGCGGCGCCATCAGGCTGAGGGCCCGCAGCTCGGCCGCGAGCTGGACCGCCTCACTGGTTCCCGGCACGGCCGCATAGGCGATGCGCAGGCCCGGGCTCACGCATTTGGACAGGGTCGCGATGTGCCACGTAATCTCGCTGGCGAGGGCGGCGATCGGAGGCGGCGCGTCGGGCAGGAGGGCGCCATAGGCGTCGTCCTCGATGATCGCGACCCCGTAGGCGCGCGCGGTCGCGGCGACGGCCTCGCGCCGCGCCCGCGGCAGCGTCGCGGTCGTCGGGTTGTCGAGGGTCGGGACCAGGTAGAGGGCCCGCGGCCGCGTGGCTTCGCAGAGGTCCCGGAACGCGTCCGGGACGAGCCCGTCCGCGTCGCAGGCCACCGGAACCAGGCGGGCGCCGCGGCGCTCCGCGGCCATGCGCAGCCCCGGATAGGTCAGCGACGGCACGCAAAGCGCGTCGCCCGGCTTGAGGAGGGCGGCGAGCGTGGCGGCGAGCAGGACCTGCGCCCCCCCCGCCACCAGCACCCGGGACACCGGAAGCGGACCGAGCCGCTGGCCGAGCCAGTGCGCCGCCGCAGCCCTGTCGGCCAGGTTGCCGGCGCTGTCCTGGTAGTGCAGGCGGTCGAGGAAGCCGGGCGATCCGGCGAGGTACCCCAGGCCTGTCTCCAGACGCTCGGCCAGACAAGCCGCCACCGGCTGGGGCGGCATGTTCATGCTGAAATCGATGCTCTCGGACGGGGCCGGAACGTGCACCGGCGCAAGCGCCGGGGCTGGCGCCACGACCGGCGCCGGTCCGCGCACGAAGCTGCCCCGGCCCGCCGCGGCCTCGATCAGGCCCAACCGCCGCGCCTCGTTGAAGGCGCGCGTGACCGTGGTGAGGTCGACGGCGAGCTGCTTGGCCAGGGCGCGTTGCGGCGGCAGGCGCATGCCCGGGGCGAGGCGGCCGGCGCGAATGTCCTCGGCCAGCGCCTGCAGGATGGCGAGATATTTCGGCCCGGCATCCCCGGCGATCCTCGGGCTCCATGATTCCATCATCGACGATTCCATCATCGAGCCCGATTCCATCATTGACCCATACATATTGCGGAGTGTATGCAGACATTAGCCGTGCAGACAGGCCGATCTGCGGCTGGGGCAGCCTTCTCGCACCAGAATGTATGGATATATAGCCCATACATTCTGGAGGGGCAAGACGGGCGCCGTGCCGCCGAGGCGGCGGTCGGCTCAGGGATCGGGACGATGCACAGCTCGACGGATCAATCGCTCCTGTCAGTGGGCCTGCGGTGCCGTTGCCCCCGCTGCGGCGAGGGACGCCTGTTCGACGGCTTCATCACCCTGAAGCCGGCTTGCGAGGTCTGCGGGCTCGATTACGGCTTCGCCGATCCGGCCGATGGTCCCGCCTTCTTCATCATGATGACGATGGCCCTGCCCGTCACCGCGTTCAGCATCTGGCTGGAGCTGACCTACGAGCCGCCGCTCTGGGTCCATGCCGTCGTGACGGTTCCGCTCCTGCTGCTGGCCTGCGTGCCGATCATCCGGCCGCTGAAGGGCTTCTTCATCGCCAGCCAGTACGTGAACAAGGCCGAGGAGGTCCGCTTCACGCCCCGCGCCGCCTCGAGACCATCCGAGTCGGCCGGCCGCCACGAAGGACGGGCCGCTGGCGCTTCCTGCTCTGGCGGCGTTCCGGCCGGAGCCCGCGGACGCGCCGAAGGGGCGGAGCCGACCAATCTCCGCGCTCGATGATCTCCACCGTCCCGCCGCCGGCCCTGGCGCCGGCCCAGGGCGTCGGGCGGGGCCGTCCCGCGAGCGGCATTGACGGCATCTCCCTGGAGCAGCGTGGTCCCGCAGGCCTGTCCGGCCCCGCCGGGCTCGGTTCCCGTCTCCTCCTCGGCCATGATTCGCGCAACCAAGCTCTGTGGCACCGATGGCCAGACGCCTCCTGCCCCGCCACGCTCCCTTCGGCGGCGATGTCCTGTCCGCCCTCGACCGGGTGCTCGCGGGCGCCTCGTCGATGCAGCGCGCCTGGCTCTCGGACTACCTGGTTGACGGATTGGCGACCGGCGGTCTGCCGGCGGCCCGGACGGAGGCGGTCGTGTCCGTCGGCGAGGTCGTGGAGTGCATCAACCTCAACTCCTCCCGCTCCGACCGTGCGACGATGCATGTGGCGGTCGCCTTCGGCGAGAGCCCACCATCATATGAGGCGGGGGCCGTCCTCGAGCTTCTGGAGATCGACGGCGCGGGCGTCCCCGCCTGCACGCTGGCCGTCGCGTCCTCGCGCAAGGAGGTCGCCGACGAGGTGCACGCGGTGCTGTCGGTGGAACCCGCGACGGCGCCGGTCGCGGAACGCCTGCGCCTCGGATCGAGCGTGAGGGTCAGGATGCGGGAGGAGGCAGCGTTCCGCCTGCCGCCCGATCCGGAGGCCGACCTCGTCATGATCGGCGTCGAGGCGGGGGTGGCGCCGTACCGGGCGTTCATGCAGGAGCGTCGAGCCCTCGGGGCCCGCCGCCGGTCCTGGCTGATCTTCGGCGGCCGGCGCTTCACGCACGACTTCCTCTATCAGCTCGAATGGCAGGCCGCCCTCGCGGACGGCTCCCTGACCCGGATCGATCTCGCCTTCTCGCACGACCAGCCGGAGCGCATCGGCGTGGAGGACCGCCTGTTCGAACGCCGTCAGCCTCTCGTCGAGTGGATCGAGGAAGGGGCGATCCTCTATCTCTGCGCCGATCCGGAGAGCGCGGAACGGGCCCGTGCCGGGCTCGTCCGGTCGATCGCAGCGGCCAAGGCCTGCGGGCCGGACGCGGCCATTGCCCTGGTGTCGGATCTGGCGCGCCAGAGCCGCTTCCGCCAGCGCCATCCCTGATTACCCCCGCTCCACCGGCGCTCACGCCGCGCCCGGCCGTTGTCCTCCACCATGGCGAGGTCTCATGAGCGATACCGACCGTCAGGCTCCTCCCGCCGCGCCCGCGACGGACGCCGACCCGCAGGCTCAGGCGGAGCGGGACCAGTTCTCGCGCAACGAGCACATCAAGGAGGCGAGCGGCTACCTGCGCGGCAAGCTCGCCGAGGCGCTCCTGATGCCGGCGAGCGGCGCCGTGTCCGACGACGACGGCCAGCTCGTCAAGTTCCACGGCATGTACCTCCAGGACGACCGCGATCTTCGGCCGGAGCGGATGCGCAAGAAGCTCGACCGAGCGTATTCCTTCATGATCCGCCTGCGGATCCCCGGCGGCGTGCTCTCCTGCCGGCAGTGGCTCGCGCTCGACGACATCGCCCGCTCCTACGCCAACGGTTCCTTACGGGCGACGACGCGGCAGACCTTCCAGTATCACGGCGTCATCAAGTCGAACCTCAAGCGCACGATGAAGGCCATCGATGCGGCGTTGCTCGACACGATCGCGGCCTGCGGCGACGTCAACCGCAACGTGCTGTCGGCCTCCAACCCGTACCAGTCCCGGGCGCATGCGGCCGCCTACGACCTCGCCAAGGCGATCTCGGACCATCTCCTGCCCCGGACCGGGGCCTGGCGCGAGATCTGGCTCGACGGCGAGAAGGTCGCTGGCGGCGAGGACGAGGTCGTCGAGCCGATCTACGGCAAGACCTACCTGCCGCGGAAATTCAAGGTGGTCGTCGCCGTGCCGCCCTCGAACGACGTCGACGTCTTCGCGCACGACCTCGGCTTCGTCGCCATCCTGGACGGGCAGGGCGGGCTGGCGGGCTGGACCGTCACGGTGGGGGGCGGCATGGGCATGACCCATGGCGAGCCCGACACCTTCCCGCGCACCGCCGACCCGCTATGCTTCTGCGCGCCGGAGGATGCCCTGAAGGTCGCTGAGGCCGTGATGACGGTCCAGCGCGACTGGGGCGACCGCCGGAACCGCAAGCACGCGCGGTTCAAGTATACTCTCGAGCGGACCGGCCTCGACGCCGTCCGGGCGGAGGTGGAGCGTCGCGTCGGCAAGCCGCTCGCCGATCCGCAGCCCTTCACGTTCGAGAACAACGGCGACCGTTACGGCTGGACGCAGGGCGAGGACGGGCGCCATCACCTCACCCTGTTCATCCAGAACGGGCGGGTGCGGGACTTCGAGAACGGGCCGCAGCTGCTGACCGGGCTGCGCCGCATCGCCGAGGTCCATCAGGGCGAGTTCCGCCTGACCGCCAACCAGAACGTGCTCGTCGCCAACATCCCGGACGACCGCCGCGCCGCGATCGAGGCGCTCGTGGCCGAATACGGCCTGACCGCCCATACCGGCGCGCTGCGCCGCAACAGCATGGCCTGCGTGGCGCTGCCGACCTGCGGCTTGGCGCTGGCCGAGAGCGAGCGCTACCTGCCCAGCCTGATCGACGATCTCGAAACGTGCCTGGCCCGGCACGGCCTCGCTGAGGACGAGATCACGATCCGCATGACGGGCTGCCCGAACGGCTGCGCGCGGCCCTACATTGCCGAGATCGGCCTCGTGGGGAAGGGCCCCGAGCGCTACAACCTGTATCTCGGCGCGGCCTTCGACGAATCGCGGCTGGGCAAGCTCTATGCGGAGGATGTGCCCGCCGCCGCGATCGTCGCGATGCTTGATCCGCTCCTGGGCGCCTACAAGGCGGCGCGGGGCGTCGGCGAGCGCTTCGGCGATTTCCTGGTCCGCGCCGGCTACGTGGCCCGGACGAGGAACGGGCCGGATTTCCACGACATGGCCGGTCCCCTCCGCGGCGCCGCGGCCGGACCGGCATGAGATCCGGACCGGAGGCTCCCTGTCCCCGATTCCGTCAGAACATCTCGAAATACTCGCGATGCTCCCAGTCGCTGACCTCCGCCTGAAAGCGCTCGATCTCCGCGTTCTTCAGGTGGACATAGTAATCCACGAAACGCGCTCCGAGCGTCTCGCGGAAGAACGGGTCGTCGTTGAGCGCGAACACCGCCTCCCGCAGCGATTTCGGCAGCAGGGGCGCCTCCGTCTCGTAAGGCGTGTCCGCCGAGGGGCCCGGATCCAGCCCGCGGTCGATGCCGTCGAGGCCCGAGAGCACCTGGGAGGCCATGTAGAGATAGGGGTTGGCCGCCGGCTCGCCGATGCGGTTCTCCAGCCGGGTCGCCGCATCGCCCGGCCGGCCGATCACGCGGATCATCACGCCGCGGTTGTCGCAGCCCCAGATCGCGCGGTCGGGCGCCAGGGAGTAGGCGCGATAGCGCTTGTAGCCGTTGATGGTCGGCGTCGTGAACACCGCCGCCGCGCGGGCATGGTCCAGGAGCCCGGCGAGATAGGAGCGGCCGAGGCCCGACAGGACCTCGGACCCGTCCGACCGGAAGGCGTTCGCCCCGGTCTTCACCTCCCGCAGGGATTGGTGCAGGTGCCAGCCCGACGAGACGACGTTCGGGATCTTCGGCCGGCACATGAAGGTGGCGTGCAGGCCGTGGCGGCGGCAGACCTGCTTCACGGCGGACCGGAACAGCACCATCAGGTCCGCGGGTTCGAGCCCGGTCGTCGGCGCGAAGGTGAACTCGCACTGGCTCGGGCCGTACTCGACCTCGATGGAGCGGAGCGGCAGGCCGACCGCCAGCACGTTGCGGCGGACGATCTCGAGCACCGGCTCGATCAGGTCGTAGCGCTGCTCGGTCAGGTACTGGTAGCCGTGCGACAGGAGGGCGACCTCCGGCGGGGCGCCCGGCTGGCCGGCATGCTCCGGCGCCATCTTCGGGTCGAGCAACCGGAAGATGTGGCACTCGACCTCGAGCCCGGCCATGAAGGCGTAGCCGCGGCCCGCCAGCCCCTCGAGCACGCGCCGGTACAGGGCGCGCGTCGCGAAGGGCGGGACGCTGCCGTCGGCGAAGTGCAGGTCGCACAGCACCCAACCGGTCTTGTCGGCCCAGGGCAGGACGCGGAAGGTCGCCGGGTCCGGGATCATCAGGACGTCGCCGCCGCCCTGCATCTCCGTCATGCCGAAGCCGCCGCCCGCGGTGAAGACCGGGAAGACGGTGCGGTGCGCGGTATCCTTGGCCAGCAGCGTGCTCGTGAGCGAGACGCCGCTCGCCAGCACCCGCAAAGCCTCGTCGGCCACCAGCGTCTTGCCGCGCAGAACGCCGTGCTGGTCGGGAAAGGCGAAGCGGATGACCTCGAGCCCTTCCGCCGCCACGCGCGCGGCGATCTCCGCGGCGGCGCGCGTCTGCTCCTCGGACCAGAGGCCGTGATCGTCGACGAAGCTCATGGCGCGGGCCCTCACTCGGCCGCGGCCACGAGGTCGACGATCGTCTCGTCGCCCGGCTGCGCCGGGGGTACGGCGGGCATCCACGGCGCGCTCCGGCGCCGCGCGACGTCGACCTCCATCCAGTAGGTCTCCCAGCCCTTCGACGGGCCGATCCCGTCCATCGTGCCGGGGCCCTGGATCGCGCGGGCGCTCTTGGCGTCGAGAACCATCATCGGCTCGCCGCCGCCGCGGACCTTCTCGATCTGCTCGCGCAGGATCTTGCGGTATTGGATGATCGCCTTGTCGGACTGTCCGAGATGCTCGCGCGTCCGGTCCTGGATCCGGCCCATCGACTCCACCGCCCATTGGTCGTGAACGTTGATGTCCGCACCCATGCCCGTATAGGTCGAATGCTTCTGCTCGTGCGGGTCGAAGCCGTAATCGTTCGATTTATTCTTGCGGGAGACGTAGCCGGGCAGCTCGTAGAGCTCGAGGCGCTGGGCCGTCATCTTCTCCTTGTCGACGGGTTTGCCGTAGCTCGTGAAGATCGCGTACCAGTAGCAGGTCTCGTCGTCGACCGGGACGTGCCACTGCGTGATCGTCATCTCGGTCGACATCGGGATGACGAAGGCGTGCGGGAAGACCTGGTTCGTGACGCGCACATGCGTGCGCTCGGCGTCGAGTTCGCGCAACGCGATGATGCGCAGGCCGTATTCCGTACGCTCGACGTTGATGACGGGCCGGTCGTACTCGCGCAGGATCCGCGTCATCGGGATGGCGGTCCCCGCCGAGGCGCCGCGGAACTGCTTGCCGTAGGCCTCCGTGATCTCCTCGTCCTCGAAGAAGCGGTGCAGGAAGGAGGCGTGCGCCGGGTCGATGCCGACCTCGAGCGCCTGAAGCCAGTTGCACTCGATCAGCCCCTTGAAGGCGAAGGTGTAGGCGTCGGGGGCCTGGAAGCAGTCGAGCTCAGGAAAGACGGAGGGCTCGCCCTCGCCCAGCCACGCGAACAGGATGCCGTTCTTCTCGACCACCGGGTACGATTTCTGCCGGATGTTCTGGCACAGCTTCGAGCCCGCCGGCTCGGCGGGCGTCTCGAGGCAATTTCCCTCGGCATCGAACAGCCAGCCGTGGAACGAGCACCGGAGCCCGCCCTGCTCGAGGCGCCCGAAGGCGAGATCGGCGCCGCGATGCGGGCAATCCCGGTCGAGCATCCCGTAGCGTCCGGTGTCGTCGCGGAACAGCACGAAGTCCTGGCCGAGCAGGCGCACCGGCACGATCGGCCGTTCGTCCTTCAACTCGGCCACCAGCGCCGCCGGCTGCCAGTAGCGCCGCATCAGCAGGCCGGCGGGGGCGGCGGGCCCGATTCGGGTGATGAGGTCGTTCTGCTCCTGGCTCATCATGGGGCGGCGTCTCCGATCTGTGTTCGCTGATCGAACATATTCTGAGAAAAATCTACGCGTCGACATCCGGCCCGTCAACCACTCGCCGTGACCGTGTCGACGGGCGGCTCGCTTGCGAGGCGAGATATGTGATGATAATCGAACTTATGTTCGATAGGAGAACAAAATGGAGATCGGAGCACCGGAGGGCGACACGGTCGCCGGAGCAGTGCCGCCCCGGGGCGCATCCCGCCACCTCGTTGTGGTCGGCGGGTCCTATGCCGGCCTCCAGGCCGTCGCGAGCGCGCGCGACTCCGGTTTCGATGGCCGCGTCACCCTGATCACGGCCGAGGACTGTCCGCCCTATCAGCGGCCTCCGCTCTCCAAGGCCTACCTTCTCGGGAACGTCGCGGAGGACGCGCTGCCCCTGCGCGCAGAGAGCTTCTATCGCGACGCCGCGATCGACCTCCTGACCGGGTGCCGGGTCTCGCATCTCGACCCGGTGCGCCGCACGATCACGTGCGGCCAGCGCCGTCCGATGCCGTTCGACGCGCTGGTGATCGCCTGCGGCGCCCGGGCGCGGCGGCTCCCCGTCCCCGGAGCGGAGCTGGACGGCGTGGTGGTGCTGCGCGACCTCGCGGATGCCCGCGGCCTGCGGGAGCGCCTGACGGCCGCGAATGCGATCCTGATCGCGGGCGGCGGCTTTATCGGCCTCGAAGTCGCGGCTTCCGCCGCGTCCCTGGGCAAGCCGGTCGTGGTGCTCGAGGCGGGATCGCGCCTCCTCGCCCGGGCCGTCCCGCGGGAGATCTCCGACCACCTCGTCCGCCTGCATCGCCGGCGCGGCGTGACGATCCGGCTCGAAACCGGCCTCGATCGCCTCGACGGCGAGGGAGGGCGCGTTGTCCAGGCCGTGGGTCGCGACGGCACGCGCTACCCTTGCGACCTCGTGGTGGTCGGCGTCGGGGCGGAGCCGAACGTCGACTTCGCGCAGGATTGCGGCCTCGCCACTCCGGCGGGCATCGTCGTCGATGCGTTCTGCCGGACCGGGATGGAGGGCGTCTACGCGGCGGGCGACTGCACGATCCAGCCCAACGCCTTCGCGGAAGCGCCGCTCCGCCTCGAATGCGTGCAGAACGCGATGGACCAGGGCCGCAGCGCCGGGGCCGCGGCCGCAGGGCGGCCCGAACCCTGTCCGGGTATCCCCCGCTTCTGGTCGGACCAGTTCGATGCCAAGCTGCAATCGGTCGGGCTCTCCGCCGGCAGCGACCTCTGCGTCACCCGGGGCTCGTCGCAGGACGGCCGCTTCTCCCTCTTCCATTTCCGGCAGGGACACTTGCGGGCCATCGACAGCATCAACCGGCCCGGGGACCAGATCATCGGGCGGCGCTTCCTTGCCGCCGGCCTGTCGCCGACGCCCGACCAGGTCCGGGACCCGGCCTTCGACCTGCGCATGCTCCTGCCGGCGGCTTGATGGCCGGTTCAAGCACGCAGCGCGTCGTGCCCTTGTCGCAGGCGGTGCCTCTCGCCTGCGCGAGGAGCTTCTTGCCCGCCGCGTGCAGCCTCTTGGCCGCGTGCGGACAAGGGTGCTAGAGGCCCTCTCGATACCGGGTCGCTCGCAAGACCGGCATCCCCTCGAACATCGAGAGCCGCCTCGTTCAACCGGAGCCGTGCCCATGCCCCGTCTTCTCCGCACGGAGCAGGAGCAGAGCCTCACGGAAACGCGCGGCCCGGAATATCTCGAGATCCTCGCCCGGGGATTGCGGGTCGTGACGGCCTTCGACGCCGACCGCAAGGAGATGACGCTGAGCGAGGTCGCCGCCGTCGCGGGGCTGACCCGGGCCACGGCGCGGCGCGCGCTCTTCACCCTGGAGAGCCTCGGCTACGTCGAGTCCGACGGCCGCCAGTTCCGGCTGACGGCCCGCATCCTCAACCTCGCCACCGCCTACCTGTCGTCGAACGGGATCCCGGCGGCGGCCCAGCCCGTCGTCGAGCGGGTCAGCCGCACCATCGCCGAGACCTGCTCGGTCGGCGTGCTCGACCAGAGGGACGTGGTCTTCGTCGCCCGGGCGAGCCCGCGGCGCATCGTGTCGGTCGACCTCGCCATCGGTTACCGACTCCCGGCGCATGCCACCTCCGTCGGGCGTGCCCTCCTGGGCGGCCTCGACGAGGCGGCGCTCGACGCTTACCTCGCGACGATCGAGCTGACCAAGCTCACGCCCCGCACCATCGCCGACACGTCGGTGCTGAAGGCGGCCATCATCACGGCGCGCGAGCAGGGCTACTGCATCGTCGACGAGGAGGCGGAACTGGGCCTGCGCTCGGCCGCCGTCCCGGTGCGGCGCTACGACGGCGCCGTGCCCTGCGCCATCCAGGTCGGCGTCCGCACCGAGCTGGTGAGCATCGGCCGGATCCACGACGAGATCCTGCCGGTCCTGCGCGAGGCCGCCGCCGAGCTCGGCCGCGCCCTGGTCTGACGAGCGGTCGGAGGGCCTGTTCAACTCGCCCGACAGGATCGATGCCCCCCGCGGGAAAAACGGGGACCCCCCCCCGGCCCCCCAAAAACCACCCCCCCCGGAAAAA
>JAEWKL010000846.1 GCA_023386115.1 Pseudomonadota bacterium | reverse complement strand
GCCTTCCCCTCGACCGGCCGATCAACACGGTGAGCGGCGACGCACGGCGCTGGATCGCCCGGCTCGGACCGGACGAGTGGCTGATCGGCGCCGACGAATCCGAGGCCGACACCCTGCCGGGGGCGCTCAGTGCCGATCTCGGCGAGCGGTTCCACGCGATCGTCGACATCTCGCACCGCAATGTCGGCATCGACGTCAGTGGTGCGCCGGCCGCGGTGGCGCTCAATGCCGGCTGCCCGCTCGATCTCGGCGAGGCCGCCTTCCCGGCGGGCTCCGCGACCCGCACCCTGCTCGGCAAGGCGGAGATCGTGCTGATCCGGCGCCCCGGGCCTGGGCTCCAGTATCGCGTCGAATGCTGGCGCTCGTTCTCGGCCTACGTCCACGGCTTCCTGGTCGAGGCCGCGCAGTCGGCGGGTTGAGGGCTTGGTTGTCTTGCGAGGGCGATAGCGCGGCGATATTTTCTGTGCCACTCGCAACCTCATCCTGAGGTGTCAGTCGATTGTGATCGACTGACCTCGAAGGAGGGCTCCAGAAGTCTCCGCGGTCCCTGGAGCCCTCCTTCGAGGCCTCCGCATTGCTCCGGCACCTCAGGATGAGGTCGCAGGCAGGATGAGCGTGCAAACCAGACAGGTTCCGGGGACGACCCATGATCAGTGCCTTCGACCTGTTCAAGATCGGAATCGGCCCGTCGAGCTCGCACACCATCGGCCCGATGGTCGCCGCGCGCCGTTTCCGCGCGCGGATCGCGTCCAAGACCGATGTGGTGCGGGTGAGCGTCGAGTTGTTCGGGTCCCTCGCCTGGACCGGGCGGGGCCACGCCACCGATACGGCGATCGGCCTGGGCTTGCGCGGGCACGACCCGGCGACGATCGATCCCGATTGCATCGAGGCCGAGATGCGGATGCTGGCCGAGACCGGCGAGACCGGGCTGCCGGGCGTGGCCTTCGACCCCGCCCGCGACCTCGTCTTCAACCTCACCGAGGTTCTGCCGCGCCACACCAACGGCATGCGTTTCCGCGCCCT
Source organism: Pseudomonadota bacterium (assembly GCA_023386115.1). GTDB lineage: Bacteria > Pseudomonadota > Alphaproteobacteria > Rhizobiales > Beijerinckiaceae > Methylobacterium. Next base: position 1,522 of record JAEWKL010000846.1, on the reverse strand, counting down.
CGACGACGCCGGCGCGGTCCGCGACGAGGTGGTGTGCTACTCGGTCGGCGGCGGCTTCGTGGAGACCGAGGGCGACGGAGCCGAGGCTGGCCTCGCGGGCGTCGCGGTGCCGCATCCCTTCGCCAGCGGAGCCGACCTCCTGGCGCTCTGCGCCGCAACCGGGCTCACCATCGCGCAGGTGCAGCGGGAGAACGAGCGGGCCCTCCGCCCCGAGCCCGAGATCGATGCCGGGCTCGACGCGATCCGTGACGCGATGCTCGCCTGCATCGATCGGGGCCTGCGGATGGACGGGGTGCTGCCCGGCGGCCTCGCGGTGCGCCGCCGCGCCCGGCGCCTGCACGCGACGCTGGAGGCGGGACGGCTCACCAACAGCCGGCCGCCCCATGAGGTGATGGACTGGATCAGCCTGTTCGCGCTGGCCGTCAACGAGGAGAACGCCGCCGGCGGCCGGGTCGTGACCGCGCCGACCAACGGGGCGGCGGGCATCGTGCCGGCGGTCCTGCGCTACGCCGCCGAGTTCTGCCCGGGCTGGGACGAGGCCCGCGGCCGCGACTACCTGCTCACCGCGGCGGCCATCGGCGGCCTCATCAAGAGCCGCGCCTCGATCTCCGGCGCCGAAGTCGGCTGCCAGGGGGAGGTGGGCTCGGCGGCCGCGATGGCGGCGGCGGGCCTCGCGGCCGTGCTCGGCGGCTGCCCGCGCCAGGTGGCGAATGCCGCCGAGATCGCCATGGAGCACCATCTCGGCATGACCTGCGACCCCGTCGGCGGGCTGGTGCAGATCCCCTGCATCGAGCGCAACGCCTTCGGGGCCAACAAGGCGGTCGCCGCGGCGTCCCTGGCGCTCCATGGCGACGGCGTGCACTGCGTCAGCCTCGACCAGGTCATCGAGACGATGCGCCAGACCGGGCACGACATGCAGGCGAAGTACAAGGAGACGTCGCTCGGCGGGTTGGCGGTCAACGTGGCGGCGTGTTGACTGATTTGTTTTCGGCGGGGCCGTCCGTGAGCAGCCTGCGACGAGATTGGCGCGGGTCTCTCCTCTCCCCGCAAGAAGTCGGGCTTGCCCGACTTCATCTGTCGTTTGCAGATCCCGAGCGGGCCCGGGATCTGTCGGGGAGAGTCGCGCCTTCTTCTCTTGATAGCCTTGCGCCGAGAGAGGATCCCGGCGCCGAGCGCCGCCCCCTACACCACTCGCAGCAGCACGTGCTTCTTGCGGCCAAAAGACAGCTTCACCACGCCCTCCGGGGTGACGTCACCGGCGCCGATCACCGCGCGTTCGTCGGTGACGGGCGCGTCGTTGACCCTGAGCCCGCCGCTCTTCACCTGCCGCCGCGCCTCGCTGGTCGAGGGCACGAGGGCGGCGTGGTCGGGCCCGAAGGCCGAGAGCACGCCGAGGCCCGCCTCGATCGCCGCGCGGGAGACCTCGACGGTGGGCAGGCTCTCGGCGAGCGCGCCCTCCTCGAAGGTGCGCCGCGCCGTCTCGGCGGCGGCCTGCCCCCCCGCGCGGCCGGGGCCCGGGGGG
>JAEWKL010000827.1 GCA_023386115.1 Pseudomonadota bacterium | reverse complement strand
GCGCCTCCGAACAAATTCGTTCGAAGGCGCGGCGGTATTATAGTTCGTATCTCAGATTCTGGATGACCATAAGATCGGGCTTCTGCCATGGGGTGCTGATGCTCTCCCGATCTCCGAGGTCGATATCGATCCGACCGTCGGCCTCAAGCCTGACTGTAGACTGAACATCTGTCGCTGTTGCCAGGCTTTGCCCATCCGTCGCGAAGCCTCATTTGTTATGTCAAGACCTGCAGAAGCGGGCAAAAATCGTCAATGCAGAGCGAAAATCGACAAGAATCCGGTTCGGCCGCAGGCTAGATCGAGCTCAGCTTGTTCGGCAACCCGGCCTGAATGGAGGGGAGGAACGATGGCAGCGAGCGAAGCGGACGAGGTCCCGGTGCTGCGGGATGTTCCGATCGGTCTGTCGGAGACGGGCACGCGCACCGAATTCGACTCGATGGGACAGGTCGCGGTCCCGGCGGACCGCTACTGGGGTGCCCAGACCGAGCGCTCGCTGCACCATTTCGATATCGGCGGCGATCGGATGCCGAAGGCGGTCTACCATGCCTACGGCACCGTCAAAAAGGCCTGCGCCCTCGTCAACGCGGCGGCGGGACGGCTGGCCAGACTGGAAGCGCGACGCCATCGTGCGTGCCGCCGACGAAACCGTCGCCGGAGAGCTCGACGCCCACTATCCGCTCTTCGTCTGGCAGACCGGGTCGGGCACCCAGTCCAACATGAACGTCAACGAGGTCATCGCCAATCGGGCGATCCAACTTCTCGGCGGCACGCTCGGGAGCCAGCATCCCATTGGCCCCAACGACGACGTCAATATGGGACAGTCGTCGAACGACACCTTCCCGACTGCCATGCATGTCGCGACGGTGGACGCGATCGACGCGCTCTTGCTCCCGCAGGTCGACCGCCTCGCCGAGACGATCGAATCCAAGGCCGAAGCCTGGATGGACGTGGTCAAGATCGGCCGTACCCATCTCGAGGACGCGGTGCCGCTCACGGTGGGCCAGGAATGGCACGGCTGGGCCGGCCAGATCCGCGCCGCGATCACCGAGATCGAGCGCAGCCGGGAAGGGCTCTATGCGCTCGCCGTCGGCGGCACCGCGGTCGGCACCGGGCTCAACGCGCCCGCGGGCTTCGCCGTCGACGTGGCCGCCAAGATCGCCGAACTCACGGGCAAGCCCTTCGTGACGGCGCCGAACAAGTTCGCCGCGCAAGGCTCCCTCGACCCGATGGTGCGGGCCCATGCGGCGCTTCGCGGCCTCGCGGTGGCGCTGATGAAGATCGCCAACGACATGCGTTGGCTCGCCTCGGGCCCGCGCTGCGGTCTGGCTGAGCTGATCCTGCCGTCGAACGAGCCGGGCTCCTCGATCATGCCCGGCAAGGTCAACCCGACCCAGTGCGAGGCGATGGTGATGATCGCCATCCAGGTGCTCGGCAACGATGCGGCGGTGGCCTTCGCGGGCAGCCAGGGCAATTTCGAGCTCAACGCGATGCGCCCGGTGATCATCAACAACGTGCTGCACTCGATCCGCATCCTGGCCGACGGCTGCGCCCGGTTCCGGGAGTTCTCGGTCGCGGGGACCGAGCTGAACCGGGAGCGGATCAAGGCCTATGTCGAGGGGAGCGTGATGCTGGTCACCGCGCTCTCGCCGGTGATCGGCTACCAGAACGCCGCCCACATCGCCGAGAAGGCCATCGCCGACGGGACCACGTTGCGCGAGGCGGCGCTCGCCTCCGGCAAGGTCGACGCGGCGCTCTTCGACAAGACGATCCGACCCCTCGACATGGTCGGGCGCGGTCTCGCCGGCGCCTGAGGAGGGCACGATGATCCGTTGCATCAGGATGTGGACCGGACCCGACGGCGATTCGCTGTTCGAGGAGGGGACACTCGCGCTCACCCCTCGCGCCGGCGAGCGCGGCGATCTGATCGGCGCCGGAATCCCTGCGCGGGAAATCTCGTTCCGGGAGACGGCGTCGGGCGGCTCCTTCGCCTGGCACCAGGATCCGGTGCCGCGCTTCGTCCTCACGCTGTCGGGGACGCTCGAGTTCGAGACCAAGTCCGGCCGGACTTTCACCATCCGCCCCGGCGACGTCCTGCTCGCCCAGGACAACAGCGGCTCCGGCCACCGCTGGCGCCTGATCGGCGACGAGCCGTGGCGGCGTGCCTACGTCGTCTACGAGGAGGGGGCAGACCTCCCGTTCACGCCCGCGAGCCGGCGCGATTGAGCGCGAGGAGACCCCCATCATGGCACTTCGCCCGCACCACCACCTCGTCCCGAACGACAATCCCGACGTGGTCCTGATCGGAGCCGGGATCATGAGCGCGACGCTCGGCACCGTTCTCAAGGAACTCGAACCCGCGCTCGCGGTGGCGATGTTCGAGACGCTGCCCGACTGTGCCCAGGAGAGTTCCCAGGCCTGGAACAATGCCGGCACCGGCCATGCGGCGAATTGCGAGCTGAACTACACGCCGCAGCGCCCTGACGGCAGCGTCGACATCTCCAAGGCGCTGGAGGTCAACACCGAGTTCGACGTTTCGCGCCAGCTCTGGGCGCATCTGGTGCGCAAGGGCGCGATCCCCGACCCGCGCGCCTTCCTGCATCCCTGCCCACATATGAGCTTCGTCTGGGGCGAGGAGAACGTCGCCTTCCTGCGCACCCGCTTCCGGGAGATGTCCGCGCACCACTGCTACCACGGCATGCAGTACAGCGAGGACCGGGCGACGATCGGCGACTGGGCTCCCCTCGTCATGGAGGGACGCGACCGGGGCGAGCCCGTGGCGGCGACACGGATCGTCACCGGCACCGACGTCGATTACGGCGCGCTGACGCATCTCCTCGTCGCGCAACTCTCTGCGCAGGACGGGTTCGCGGTCCACTACAACCGCCAGGTCGTCGCCCTCTCGCGCGAGCCGGACGGGCGCTGGCACGTCACGGTGGCCGACACCTATGACGGCACGCAGGAGACCGTGCGGGCGAAGTTCGTGTTCATCGGGGCGGGCGGCGCCTCCCTCGACCTCCTTCAGAAATCCGGCATTCCGGAGGGCCAGGGCTATGGCGGCTTTCCGGTCAGCGGGATCTGGCTGCGCTGCGATTCCGACGCCGTCTCCCGGAGGCACCACGCCAAGGTCTACGGCAAGGCCGCGAGCGGCTCGCCGCCGATGTCGGTCCCGCACCTCGACACGCGGGTGATCGGCGGCAAGACCTCGCTGCTGTTCGGCCCCTATGCCGGCTTCTCGTCGAAGTTTCTCAAGCACGGCTCCCTGACCGACCTTTTCCGCTCGATCACACCAAACAACATCGTGCCGCTCTTCGATGTCGCGAAGGACAACGTGGCCTTGTCGGAGTACCTGATCGGGCAGGTACTGCAGAGCGCGCAAGCTCAGTTCGCGATGTTGCAGCAATTCTTCCCGAATGCCCGCCGCAGCGACTGGAAGGAAGCGGTGGCCGGTCAGAGGGTGCAGATCATCAAGCCCGATCCGGAGCGGGGCGGCGTTCTCGAGTTCGGCACCGAGCTCGTCTCGGCCGAGGACCGCTCCCTCGTCGCGCTGCTCGGCGCCTCACCGGGGGCCTCGACCGCGGCCTTCATCGCCGTGGAGGTGCTCGAGCGCTGCTTTCCCGAGCAGCTCACCGAGGCGGCGTGGCTGCCGGCCCTGAAGCGCATCATCCCGGCCTACGGCATCGACCTCAAGGCCGATGCGGCCGCGTGCCGGACCGTTCGTGCGGAGACGGCCGCCTTGCTCAAGATCGAGGATGTCTGAGACCGTCGCGGCCGCCGGCCTGCGCGCCTTGGCGCCGCCCCGCCTCGACGCGATCGCCCATCTCGCCCTGCGCCTCGGGCGGCTCCTGCTCGCCTGCGGGGCAGACGCGACCCACACGGTCGCGCGGGTCGAAACCCTGGCGGCAAGCCTCGGCGTCACCGCGCAGCTCTTCGTGAGCGGCGAGAGGCTGCTGCTCACGGTCGAGTCCGGGGGGAGCTATCGCACCCGGGTCGGCCACGCGCTTCAGGGGCCGGGAGTCGACATGGGGCGGCTCGGCGCACTGGAGCGCGTCCTGGACGCCCTCGCAGCAGGCGAGATCGACCTTGCCGAGGCCGGGGCGCGGCTCGACGCGGCCGAGGCCGCGGGTCCACCCTATCCGGGCTGGCTCGTCGTCGTCGCGGTGACGACCACGACCGCCTGCCTCGCCCGGCTGTTCGAGGCGCCCTGGATCGTGGTCGCGGCCTCCTTCGCAGCCGGGCTCGTCAACACGCTCATGCGGCGCGCCTTCGCGGCGCGGCGGCTCAACCCGGTCGCCTCCGCCTTCCTCACCGCCTGCGTCAGCGGTCTCGCCGGCGCGCTCCTGCTCAGGCTCCTCCACGGCCCGTCGCCGGCCCTGTGCCTCGCCGCCGCCGGGATGATCCTGGTGCCCGGCGTTCCCCTGATCAACGGGATCGACGATCTCGCGCGAGGCCATGTGGGACTCGGCCTCGCCCGGTTGGCGACAGGAACCATCACGATCCTGGCCATCGGGTTCGGGCTGTTCGTCGCGGCCGTGCTGGCGGGCGATGTCCTGCCGGTCTCCTCCGGTCCGGGGCGCCTGAGCGTCCCGGAGGACGCCCTGGTCTCGGGCCTCGCCGCGATCGGCTACGGGCTGCTGTTCGGCGTGCCCCGCCGCGCCGTCCTGGCTTGTATCCTGTGCGGCGTCGCCGGCCACGGCTCGCGCACCGCGCTCGCCGCGGCCGGCATCGACCTTGCGGCCGCCACGCTTCTCGCCTCCACGGCAGTCGGCCTCCTGGCGGTCGCGCTCCAGCGGCGCCTGGGGCTGCCCTGGACCACCTTCGCGTTCCCGGGCGTGGTCGCGATGATCCCCGGCTCCTACGCGTTCCGAGCCGCGACCGGCGCCCTGCACGTGATGGCGCAGGGCAGCGCCTCGCCTCCCGCCCTCGTCGCCGAGACCCTGTCGCTCGCCATCGCGACCGCGGTGATGACCACCGCGGTCGGCAGCGGCCTCCTCCTGGCTTCCGCGGCACGTGGCCTGTGGCCGCCGCGTCCCAGGCCGGCTCACCGGCCCTGACCGACGCTCGGTTGCGGCGGGTGCTGTTCGTTGATGGGGGCTCCGGTCATGGGGGCGCGGAAGCGGGAGGCCGCGCAGCGGAGCGCACCCGCATCGTCGCCGCCATCCCGGCCGCGAGGTGCAGGCGGTCCGGCACCGCGGCGATCCGGATCCGCAACGGGATCCTCTGCGCGAGTCGGCCCCAGGTGAAAGCCGGGTTGACCGCCGGCAGCCCCGCGACGCCCGGGGGCTGCGTTCGGATCCGTGATCCCGCGCCTGCTGCCCTCGACACGGCCGGCGAGGAGATGCTCGGGGCAGCCCGTCAGCGCGATCGTCGCCGCGTCACCGATGCGGATGCGGCGCAGCTGCGTCTCCTCGAACGAGCTCGCGATCCAGTAGCCGTCAGAATCGACGAGCGTCATCGCGGCGGTGCCGGCACTCGTGTAGGTGCCGGGCGTGACAGATCGTCGGCGTGCCCACCTCGACGGTGAAGACCGCATCGTCCGACGCCGCCTCACCCACCACCCGCGCGAGATTGGGTCCCCTCCGCCGTTTGTCGATTGCCGATGCGGTAATCTCGAGTTTACGAGCGGCGCGTTCGTAGCAACCGGAATCGAAAAGCTGAACAAATACAGACAATCCTGTGAGATAGTCCACGTGATCCTTTACGCCGGTCGCATCGACGCGGCGCTCAGAGCCTGCCGCTGCACATCGAAAGCAGGTGCCCCGGCGTGCATCGACCTTGCGCGGATGCATGGCCGACCTACCCTTCCCAGCTCGTCAGGAAATCGAGGAGCAGCCGGTTGACCTCCTCAGGCTGCTCCTCGTGGGGAAGGTGGCCGCAGCGCGGGATCGCCGCGGTGCGCAGGTTGCTCGCCATCTCGGCCCATACAGCCGCCATGTCGAACGTCTTGCCGACCGCGCCGAAATCGGCGCCCCACAGCGACAGGACCGGGCAGGCGATCTTCACCTCGGCATCGGCGAGGTCCTGCGCGTTGTCCTCCTGGTTGGCGCGATAATCCGCCATCGCGCCGCGCACCGCGCCGGGCGCCCGGTAGGCGGCGACGTACGCGTCGAAGTCGGCGCCCGAAATCGCGTGCGGGTTGAAGCACCAGTCCGAGAAGAAATGGCGCAGCCAGAGGTCCTCGCGGCCCGCGATCAGCGCCTCCGGCAGATCGGGCACGAGATGGAACAGGAAGAACCAGTAGGCCCGCGCGACCTGGGCGTTCATGCTGCGCGCCACGATCCGGGTCGGCACGTTGTCCATCACGACCAGCCGGTCGAGGCGGTCCGGATGGTCCTTGGCGAAGCGCGTGGCGACGCGGGCGCCGCGGTCGTGCCCGACGAGGGCGATCCTGTCGATCCCGAGGGCGTCGAGGAGGGCGACCAGATCCTGCGCCATCGTCCGCTTGTCGTAGCCGCTCGCCGGCTTGTCGGTTTCGCCGTAGCCTCGAAGGTCCGGAGCGATGACGCGGTAGCGCGTGGAGAGAGGCGGGATCTGGTGGCGCCAGGCGTAGCTCGTCTCCGGGAAGCCGTGCAGCAGCACGACGGGCGGACCCGACCCGGCCTCGAGATAGTGCTGCCGGATGCCGTTCGCCCGGATGGTGTGATGCGTGATCGGCGTCATGGTCCGTCCATCTGGCTCTCAACGAGCGACCAGCATGACGGCGTGCCGGCGGCGGTCTTTCACAATCGCGCGGTGTTTTGGATGTGTTGCCGCCGCCGGGTCACGCCGCTGTCGCCGGAGCGGGATTCGCAGCGTGGCGGTCGCCTCATCTGGGCAATGCATTCCGGCCGACCGCCGTAAGGGTGCTCGGCGGGCTGGTTGGAGCATCGCGCGGAGAGGAGCAACGGGCGGGCCGGCTGTTCCACTGCATCCTGCGCAGCATCAGCCTGACGGCCGAGGGCGCCCAGTCCCTCGGCTGAGGCCGCGCGATCATGGCAGTGGTCGCCGCGGCCGAACGTGGGTGAGCCCCGCCCTTGGACCGGCCGTTCCTGCCAGCCATGGAGGCCCATCCCGGTCTCGAAGTGGACCTGAATTACGCCAGCGGGACTTCAGTCGCCGCCTCTGGGCCTTTCAACACGATCCGCTGCGTCAGGATCTTCGCCCGGAGCCTGCAGAAGCGCCGTGGGGCATTCAGTGGCGGCCGTTGGAGCGTCACCGCCGGCGCCAGCGGAGGTGCTATCTCGGATCTGAGCCGACGCGGCGCGACAGGAACGCTGCGGTGAGAGCCGCGACCTCGTCCGCCCTAACGTCCAGGGCGAAGTGGCCCGCATCGAGGAGGTGGACCTCCGCATCCGGCACGTCGCGCCGGTAGGCCTCGGCCTCGGCGGTCTGGAACGAGGGATCGTGGCGCCCCCACAGCACAAGGAGCGGAGGCCGGTGACGCCGGAGCCAGTTCTGCCACGCCGGATAGCTCGCGACGTTGGTGCGGTAATCGTAGAACAGGTCGATCTGGATGGCGTCCTGGCCCACCCGGCTCAGGAAGGCGAATTCGTCCGTCCAGAGATCCGGATCGTAGGCGGTCGTGTCCGGATCGCTCCCGAGGTGCCGCTGCCTCGTGGCCGCGAGCGAGAGGAAGTTCTCCCGCAGGGCCGCCTCGTGCGTGCGCCGATCAGCCCAGAAGGCGCGTCGCTTGTCCCAGAGGGGACCCAGTCCGTCCTCGTGCGCGACGGCGTTCTGGACGATCATGGCCTCGATGCGCTCGGGGTGCGCCAGGGCGAGGCGGAAGCCCACCGGCCCACCGTAATCCTGGAGATACAGGCTGTAGCGTGTCAGGCGGAGGGCAGCGGTGAAGGCGTCCACCACGTCCGCCAAGCGGTCGAAGGTATAGGCGAAGGAACGGGGGTCAGGCGCATCGCTGTGGCCGAAACCGATGAAGTCGGGGGCGATCAGGCGATACGAACCCGCCAGCCGCCGGAGCAGGGGCTCGTACATCCGAGAGGAGGACGGGAATCCATGCAGGAGCAGGAGGACCGGGGCATCGTGCGGGCCGGCCTCCCGGTAGAAGACGGACAGGCCGCCGACCGTGACGGTCCGGTACGACACGGGGAACATCGCAGCACCCTCTCGCCCTGCCTTGGTCTCGGCTCCGGCCGTCGTCATTGCCGCTCCCACCGCAAGGGTTGCCGCCAGAACGAGCGTCGCCCCCGACGTGACCATCAGCCTTCCCGGGATCGACGCGGATGCACGACGGCACTCCCGTGATGATCGAGACGACATGGGCCTGCCTCCCGGGTGAGGCGTCGCGGCGCCCCTCAGGACGGCAGATCCGTGCTGGCCTGCTCGCGGGTGATGGACGCGGCATACCAGTCCGGCCAGTCGTCGTCGCGGCGGCCGTTCCGCGTCTCGTGCGCGTCATATGCCGCCGCGGCCCGCCGCAAAGCCGCCGCGAGGTCGGCCGGGGAGGCGAAGGCCGTCCCCGCTTCCATGCGTCCGGGCAACCGCACGGTGACCTCCTGGAGGAGCCAGCCGTTACCGTCCGGGTCGCGGAATGACGCGAAGGAGCTGTAGCTGGCGCGGTCGGGGGCTGGACCATCGACGCGCCCTTCCGAGCCGCCGGACCCGAACTGCGCTCCCGGCTCAGCCGCGTGAAAGACCGGGCTCACCGCAACGCCACGCGCGGCGAGTTCATCACGGGCCGCCTCAATGTCGGACACGATCAGGTATAGGCCCTGGGCGGAGCCGGGCGCCGCCGCGGTGATGCGATCGCCGAACTGGACCGAGCAGCCTGAGCCGGGCGGCGTGAACTGGACCACGCGGAACCCGTTGTCGAAAGCGAAATCGGCGTCGAGCCTCCAGCCCAGATCGCCGTAGAACCGCTTGGTGCGGTCGACATCGGAGACGGGGACGACCACGGCCTCGAGCTTCATGGCGAGACCGCGTCCTGCCGGTCTCGCGCGCGCGGCAAGGCTGCCCGGTTGAGCCATGTCCATGCTGATCTCCTCACACGTGACCTCAAGGCCAACCCAGCACGCCCGGCAACTCGTAGCGGGCCTCGTTCGTCCCTGCGGATTTCTATTGCGCGCAAACCTCAAGACTGAAGAGCCGAGATCGACTGCACGATCTCGCTCGTTGTGACAACGGCATTGGCGTAATTGGGGATGTTGAGGTCGAGGGCGGCGTGCATCGCGTCGTCGGAATAGTCGGCGGTCGCGTCCCTCACCATCGTGACGTCGTAGCCGAGCTCGGCGGCGCAGCGGATCGTTGCCTCGATGCAGGTATGCGCGATGAGCCCGATGACGATGAGCCGGTGAATGCCATGCCGCTTGAGCTGCATGTCCAGGTCGGTGTTGGCGAAGCCACTGGAACACCAGTGCTCCTGGGCGACGATGTCGCCGGGCTTCGGTACGAATTCGGCACGGATCTCACCGCCCCAGGTTCCGTACTCGAAGCTCCGGCGCTGCCACGCCGCGCGCTGGATCGGCGCGATCGACGTCCAGGTCTCGTAATCGCCCGGGCGGTACCGATGATGCATCGCGTAGAAGACGCGCAGCCCCGCCGCGCGGGCGGCCGTGAGGATCTGCAACATGTGGGACACGCAGTCGTTCGCCTCCGCAACGGCCTGGATGCGGGGCCAGATCTTGCCGCCTTCGGAGATGAAGTCGTTGTAAGGATCGACCACAAGGAGCGCCGTCGTGGCCGTGTCGACCGTCAAACCAGCCATGGCGTCATTCCCTCGACACATGGATCCCATGGAGATCGTTCGGCCGCTGCCGGTTCGGCCACGACTGTCGCAGGCAGAACGCATGCGGGCGTATCTGTCGCGGCTCGATGGGCCCGCCAGTAAATCGCTGCCGGGTACCCTCGCCACATCACGCGCCCGCCCGCCCGATCATGCCGGGCTGACAGACGATGGTGCAATGCTGGAGCTCCCCGGCGATCATGACGGGGGCGACTCGACGGCTCAATCTTACCCATGGGCAGATATTTCCGTACTTCGTCAGATCTCAGTGCCGAACACTCGGCGTTACGCGAACATCAATTGCACGGGTGATGATCGTCTCAGCCGGTTCGGGAAAGATATAACATTTCATATTTTCCTGAGATGTTGTCACTCTTCATCAAGCAGATTTCAATGAAAACGCCGTCGCAGTCAGAAGTGCATCATCGACAACAATCGTCCTGATGAGCGTACTGCTGCCATTCCATGAATTCCAAACGGAATGCATATAGCATCTGCGCTGAACAAAGCCAATCCGTTCCGCTGCTTGCTATTGGAAATGCCTGCTCCGAACGCATCATGTGAGCGTCCGCCGAAGGTGGCACGGGATCCGACCAATGCCCGCTGAATGCCTGAAGCGGACGATCCTGCCAGCGACCTGTGTATGAGGACCGAAATGCACCCCGTTAAGAATTCGCCACGGCCCTTTTATTTTGCATAGCCGATAGGTTGCGAGCGGGGTCGCCATCGGTGCTGATCCGCATCCGCCTCAAGGGCAGTTCCTGATGTCGCTTCAACGGTCTGAGTCTGATCCGGCGCGGGGTCCCCCTTCGGGGTCGATCTACAGACCGTCCTCATTCGACAAGGGGACGCCTCAACCCAGGCCAAGGAGGCGATGCTGTTCTACACCAACACCGCGGACGCGCCCTGGACCATGGTGAAGTCCGACGACAGGTGGCGGGCGCGGCTGAACCCCCTGCGGTTCGTTCTGGCCTCGTTGCCCGACCCGCTCATCACCGGTTCGATCACCGCGGCGCTCGGGCAGCATGCGGGCCTGCTCGACCGGGCCGTGCGGCGCGGCGGCCGACGCGAAAGCACCCGGCCTCGCGAAACAAGCCGATGACCACCATCGCAGTTCCGGCGGGCGATCAGCAGGCCCGGGAAGTGCGCGGATGCGGCGCCGTCATGGGCGTGCCGGCTGAACCGCGATCCGTGCCGCTTCCGGGTGCGTGCTCGCGTCTCTCCGACCGTCGCGCTGAACATCGATGTGTCGATGCATGACCGTTCGGCGCATCGGGCCCTCGGCGCCCATGCGGGCTTGCCCGGCACCCTCGAGCGAGGCCGTTCGAAGGCGCTGCGGCGTCACTCGGAGAAGGCCGGCCTCGCCGCGGTTGTCGGCGGAGAGCGCGCCGCAGCCTTCTGCGGGGGCGGCCACACGCCTTGCCCTCGAAGCACCGGACGGGCGAGCGCCACGCCAGAACTGACCCCACAATCGCCAACGTCCCTCCGCCGTGACGCAGGATACATGACCTGTCGACAACCGTCGCAAAAACCCGGCGACAGGACTGCTGAAAAGTGGTAATAATCCATTAGCCACGCTCGAAAGCTCGACGTCTGGCCTGAAACCGGAACGAATTCAGGCGAGATCGCGTGTCGAGTCTTCCCTTTTGGAGGATGCGCGATGGCAATACCCCATGCTGCGTCTGCACGCTCGGTAGTGACGCGACCGAACCTACGAAGGATCGAGGTCCCTGACCTCAAGGCCGCCTTGCGGAAGGGGGTCGAGGACTTCATGGCCCTGCCGACGCACGTGCCGTTCCTGATCGCAATCTATCCGATCGCCGGGGTCGTCATCGCGGCGGCGACCTTCGAAAGCGACCTCCTCCCGATCCTCTTCCCGCTGGCCTCCGGCTTCGCGCTGATCGGCCCGTTCGCGGCGGTCGGCCTCTACGAGTTGAGCCGGCAGCGGGAACTGGGCCTTCCCCTGGCCGAAACCCGACCCTTCGCCCCGCTGACCGGCCGTCACGCGGGGGCGATCCTCACGGTCGGATTCGTCCTGATGCTGATCTTCGTCGCCTGGATCGTCGCCGCCATGGAGTTGTACTGGGCGCTGTTCGGGTCGGACACCTATGGTTCCGCACTTGTCTTCGCCGAGGCGGTACTGACCACGCCGCGCGGATGGATGCTGATCGTGATCGGCAACCTCGTGGGCGCGGCCTTCTCGCTGATCGCGCTCGCGGTGAGCGCCGTTTCCTTCCCGCTGATCATCGACCGTGGCGTCGATGCCGGAACGGCGATCGAGACCTCGGCGGCGCTGCTCCGTGAGAACCCGCGCACGATGATCGCCTGGGGGCTCGTCGTCGCGGGTCTCCTGGTGCTCGGCATGGTGCCGCTCTTCGTCGGCCTCGCGCTCGTGTTGCCGATCCTCGGCCACGCGACCTGGCATCTCTATCGGCGGGCGGTCGCGCCCTGACGCCGCCGATTGCGTCTCAACCCTGCGCGCAGGAGACGACAGATGGCGCTCATCCTCGTGCTGATCGCCCTCGGCTCAATCGCCTTCCATTTTCTGAGCCCGTGGTGGTGGACTCCGATCGCCTCGAACTGGGGCTACATCGACACGACGCTGATCATCACGTTCTGGATCACCGGCGCGGTCTTCACCGTCCTGGTGCTGTTCGTCGCCTATTGCGTCGCCCGCTTCCGTCACCGTCCCGGGCAGAAGGCCTCCTACGAGCCGGAGAGCAGGCGGCTGGAGGGCTGGCTCACGGCCATCACTGCGGTCGGGGTCGCTGCGATGCTGGCCCCGGGCCTCGCCGTCTGGGCGCAATTCGTGCGGGTCCCGGCCGATGCCGCGGAGGTCGAGATCGTCGCCCAGCAATGGCGCTGGAGCTACCGCCTGCCGGGCGCCGACGGGCGCCTGGGAGCCGCCGCAACCGAGTTCGTCAGCGACGAGAACCCGCTGGGCCTCGACCCGCACGACCCGGCGGGCAAGGACGACGTCATCGTCGATGGCGACGACCTGCACCTGCCCCTCGCGCGGCCCGTCAAAGCACTGCTGCGCTCCTTCGACGTGGTGCACGACTTCTATGTTCCCGAGTTTCGGGCCAAGATGGACATCATCCCGGGGATGGTGACCTACTTCTGGTTCACGCCGACCCGGACCGGCACCTTCGAGGCGATCTGCAACGAAGTGTGCGGCGTCAACCACTACGCGATGCGCGGCCGCGTCGTCGTGGAGCCGGAACCCCAGTACCGATCCTGGCTCGACCAGCAGAAGACATTCTCGGACTTCGCCGCCCGTCCTGAGCGGGCGCCCCGCGACGCCGCCCTGCGCCGGCGCGTCGCCGACGACCGCTGAGAGGACGGTGCCATGGTCGACACGCCAATCGGATCTGCCGGCTCCTTCCCGGGTTCGGAACTGGACGAGGTCGAACTCTACCATCCGCGCAGCTGGCTGACACGGTACGTCTTCAGCCAGGACGCCAAGGTCATCGCCATTCAATACTCCGGAACCGCCCTGGCGATCGGCTTCGTCGCCCTGGTCCTGTCCTGGTTGATCCGGCTCCAGCTCGGATTTCCGGGCCTCTTTCCGTTCATCGGGCCGGCCGAGTACTATCAGATCATCACCATGCACGGGATGATCATGGTCGTTTATCTCCTCACTGCCGTGTTCCTCGGCGGCTTCGGCAATTACCTCATCCCGCTGATGATCGGCGCCCGGGATATGGTATTTCCCTACGTGAACATGCTGAGCTACTGGATCTATCTCCTTGCCGTGCTGGTGCTGGTGGCGAGCTTCTTCGCGCCGGGGGGACCGACCGGGGCCGGCTGGACCCTCTATCCCCCGCAGGCCATCCTCTCGGGCACCCCGGGACAGGAATGGGGCATCGTGCTGATGCTCACCTCGCTCATCCTGTTCATCATCGGCTTTACCATGGGGGGCGTGAACTACGTGGTGACCGTGCTGCAGGCGCGCGCGCCCGGCATGACGCTGATGCGCATGCCTCTCACGATCTGGGGCATCTTCACCGCGACGGTCTTGGCGCTGCTCGCCTTTCCGGCCCTGTTCGTCGGAGCCGTCATGATGCTCCTCGATCGGCTGCTCGGCACCAGCTTCTTCATGCCCATGATCATCGAGGCCGGCCAGCGCCTGCGCTACGGGGGCGGCACGCCGATCCTGTTCCAGCACCTGTTCTGGTTCTTCGGTCATCCTGAGGTCTACATCGTCGCGCTTCCCGCCTTCGGCATCGTCTCCGATCTGATCAGCACCCATGCGCGCAAGAACATATTCGGGTACCGCATGATGGTATGGGCGATCATCGCCATCGGCGGGCTCAGCTTCGTCGTCTGGGCGCATCA
>JAEWKL010000365.1 GCA_023386115.1 Pseudomonadota bacterium | reverse complement strand
GGCCGGCACTGGGACGGCTCGGCCCGGCCCGTCGACGCCTTCGAGGCCAAGGCGGACGCGCTGGCGCTGCTCACCGCGCTCGGCGTGCCGACCGGTGGCCTCCAGGTCGTGGCCGGCGGGCCGGACTGGCTGCATCCCGGCCGCTCGGGCACGCTCCAGTTCGGGCCGCGCAACCAGGTCGGAGTCTTCGGCGAGCTGCATCCGCGGGTGCTGAAGGCCCTCGACATCAAGGGCCCGGTGGTGGTCTGCGAGATCACCCTCGACGCCCTGCCGCTCCCGAAGCACCGGCCGACCAAGATGAAGCCGGCGGCGAGCCTTCCCGATTTCCAGCCGCTCACCCGCGACTTCGCCTTCGTGGTCTCCCGCAGCGTGGCGGCGGGCGACATCCTGAAGGCGGCGCAAGGGGCCGAGCGCGCTCTCGTCACCGGCATCGAGGTGTTCGACGTCTACGAGGGCCCCGGCATCGGCGAGGACCAGAAGTCCGTCGCCGTGGCTTTGCGGCTCCAGCCGACCGACCGCACCCTCACCGATGCGGAGATCGAGGCGGTGAGCCAGAAGATCGTCGCCGAGGTCATGCGCAAGACCGGCGCGACCCTGCGCGGCTGATCCTGGACGGGTCGGCGGCGCGGCGTGCGCCGCCGGCGGAAGCGGGCGAGAGGAGGCGGACATGGCAGAGACCGATCTGGTCCGGGCGCTGTCGGGGGCGACCTACCTGCCGGAGGAGGCCCTGGAGCGGGCGCGGGTGGCGCCCGACACGATCGCCGAGCCGGTCCTCGCTCTCCTCGACCGCGCCGCCGACGGCGAGGGCGAGGGGCTGACCGAGCCCGAGCGGTGCCTGCTGTTCTGGGGCATCCACGTCCTGGCCTCTTCCCGCGACACCCGGATCCACGCAGCCCTGATGCGCCTCCTGCGCCGCGACGACGAGGCGATCTCGGCGGCGCTGGGGGAGGATTACCCGAACACCCTCGCGGCCCTCGTCGCCGGCAGCTTCGACGGCGATGCCGACGGGCTGCTCGCCGCCATCGCGGGCGAGGTCCCGGTCGGCATCGTACGGATGCAGCTCTTCCACGCCCTCGCGCTGCTGACCGCCGACGGGCGCGTCGACCGCGAGGCGGTGAAGGCGTTCCTGGTCCGCTTCGACGACGAGCGCCTGGGCGCGTCCGACGCGGAGGAGGTCTGGCAGGGCTGGGAGGACGCGATCTCGCTCCTCGGCTTCGGCGACCTCGTTCCCCGCCTCAAGGCGGCGCGCAAGGACGGCCGCAATGCCGGCAGCGTCGTCGACTGGGAGACGGTGCAGGATACCCTCAAGGAGGCGCGCCTGCGGCCGAAGAGCCGCGACCGCTTCGACGACCTGCGGATCGACTACCTCGACGATCTGGTCGGAGCGCTCGACCACACCCGCGAGGGCGCCTACGACCACCTGCCCGACCTCGACGAGGACGGATACCCGATCCCCGAGCGCAACCCCTATCGCGACGTCGGCCGCAACGATCCGTGCCCCTGCGGCAGCGGCAAGAAGTTCAAGAAGTGCTGCCTCGACAAGGTCGAGCAGGGTTTCGCGGCCCTGCCGCCGCTGCCGCCGCTGCGCTGAAGGACCCAGACCGAGCCCGAGGGAGCGACGCCCGGCCGGGCCCGGCGCCTGACTTGCCATGGATGACTTGCCATGGAGGACTTGGCACGCAGGACTTGGCACACAGGACTTGGCACGGAAGTCCCGCCATCCCCGCCGAACCTTCGGGCCGGTGGGGATGGCGCACGCACCCTCGCGTATGCGGCACAATAGTATGAGTTAAGTCACAAGCATCAATTCATTCATCGACGGCCGACAAACTTGATATTTTCACGAGATAAGGCCTTTAATCATGGGTCGTCGCTGAATTGAATTGATTTTACTGAGATTTTTCCGGTTATATCGTGTAGGGCGGCTGCTGAGAGAATGAAGTCTCGAGTCGGGACAGGACTGGAAAATTTTACGGATTTTTTCAAAATTTGACGTAGGGTTTGCGGATGTCTCTTTGGCGGGTGAACGATCCGATGCGCATCCAAATGCGTGCACGCTTGTACGGCGGTTTCACGCTGCTGGCGATCCTTGCGGCCGTGATGGGCGGGTTCGCCTATCGGCAGACCGACAGCCTCGACGGGATGTTCGACATCAAGGCGCAGCTCGAGCGGGCCGCTCGCGAACTCTACACGCTGAACGGCTTGACCGACCGCTTCCTGGCGCAGAGCCTGACATACCGGATGCTGCCGACGTCGGAGGCGGCGGCCGGGATGCAGTCCAGCCTGACCGAGATGATGCAGCTCGCCGAAGGGCTCGCCGAGCGGGCCTTGTCGGATGAGCGGCGCGCGCTCTACGCCGGTCTGCGCGACCAGTCCGACCGCCTCGCGGCGGAACTCCCCAGGCTGGTCGCACTGGGCACGCAGATCCGCGAGAGCAAGGCCGGCGTCTACAGCGCGGGCGATGACCTGACCAAGGCCTCGGGCGTGCTCATCGCCCAGCTCCGGACCGGCGACGACGCGATCCTGGACCAGGCGGTGGAGATCGAGCGGACCCTGCTGCTGTTCCGCATCATGAACTGGCGCTTCCTGGCGACCACCGACCCGAAGACCCGCGCGCTCTCGGCCGCGACCTTCGCCACCGCCCAGACATCGGTCGCGACGCTGAAGGCCCTGAACCTGACGCCGGCGCAGCGCCGGGACCTCGCCACCGTCGAGGAGGCCCTGCACCGCCTCAACCGGCACATCACGACGGCGGCCTCCGCGATGCTTGAGAGTGAGGCTCTCTACGAGCAGAGCCTGAAGACCAAGGCGGAGGCGCTCGCCGCCACAGGCACGCAGGTGCGCACCAAGCTCGATGGGGTGCTCCAGGACATCGCCGCGCGCAGCAGCGCCACCATGGCCTCGACGAAGCAGGTGCAGGTCGCGCTGCTGGCGCTGATCCTGGCGATCAGCGCGGCGTCGGCGGTCCTGATCGGCCGCAGCATCACCCGGCCGATCTCCGGCATGACACGGGCGATGAGCCGCCTGGCCGCGGGCGAGACCGCCATCGAGGTCCCCTCGCAGGACGCCACCGATGAGATGGGCGAGATGGCCCGCGCCGTGGAGGTGTTTCGCCAGACCGCGGTATCGCGCCTCGCGCTGGAGGCCGACCAGGCCGCGCAAGCCTCCGCCCGTCAGCGCCGCGCCGACCGGGTCGACGCGCTGATCAGCGCCTTTCAGCAGCGGGTCGCCGGTTCGCTCGAGATCGTCACCTCGGCCGCCGCCGAACTCGACGCGACCGCCCGCTCGATGACCCAGGTCGCCGACGGCACCAACACCCAGGCGGTCGCCTCCAGCGCCGCTGCCGAGGAGACCTCGGCCAACGTCCAGACCGTTGCGGCGGCGGCCGAGGAGATGGTCGCTTCGCTGCGGGAGATCGAGCGCCAGGTGGTGCAATCCCGGGAGGTCGCCGGCCACGCCGCGCACGAGGCCGATGCCACCAACGCCGCCATGGCGAGCCTCGGTACCGCCGCGACGCAGATCGGGGCCGCTGTGACCACCATCTCGGCCATCGCCAGCCAGACCAACCTGCTGGCGCTCAACGCCACCATCGAGGCGGCCCGGGCGGGCGAGGCCGGCCGCGGCTTCGCGGTGGTCGCCGCGGAAGTGAAGGAACTGGCCGGCCAGACCGCGCGCGCGACCGAGGAGATCGGCGGGCAGATCACGGCGATCCAGGCCGCGACCGATCAGGCCGGCGCCGCCATCCGGCAGATCAGCGGGACGATCGCGGCGCTGAACCAGATCAGCGGCGCCATCGCGGCGACGGTGGTGGAGCAGACGGCGGCGACGACGGAGATCTCCCGCAACGCGAGCGAGGCGGCGCGCGGCACCCGGGACGTCTCGTCCCGCGTCGCCCGCGTGCTGTCGCTGGCGGACGAGACCGGCGGCGCCCCCGCGCAGGTGCACGCCGCCCCCGCCCGCCGGGCGCCGCAGGCCCTGCCCGG
>JAEWKL010000717.1 GCA_023386115.1 Pseudomonadota bacterium | reverse complement strand
CGGGGGGGCGCCGGGGGGAACGGCGGAAACGAACGACCTCGCAGGCCCCGTCCCCGCCGCGCGTGCGGGGCCGGACGAGGATCAGGCCGGGTTGGACTCACCCGCGGGAGCAGCCTCGGCCGTCTCGGCCCGAGGCGCGTCGGCCTTGGCCGACTCGCCCTTGCTGCCCTCCTCGGCGTCGTCCTCGTCGGCGAACAGCGCCTCCTTGGAGACGGGCTCCTCGACCAGTTTGACCTGACCGAGGACGTGGTCAACCACCTTCTCCTCGAACAGCGGGGCGCGCAGCTCGGCCAGCGCCTGCGGGGTCTTGCGATAGAAATCCCAGACCTGCTGCTCCTGGCCCGGGAACTGACGGACGCGGGCGATCAGGGCCTGATTCACCTCGTCGTCCGAGACCTTGATATCGGCGCTCTCGCCGGCCTGCGCAAGCACCAGGCCGAGGCGCACGCGGCGCTCGGCGATCCGGCGGTACTCCTCGCGCGCCTTCTCCTCGGTGGTGTCCTCGTCCTCGAAGGTCTTGCCGCGGTTCTTCAGGTCCTGCTCGACCTGGGCCCACACGGCGGCGAATTCCTGGTGGACGAGGCTCGGGGGCAGCTCGAAGGAGTAGCGGCTGTCGAGGGCGTCGAGCAGGCCCTTCTTGAGCTTCTGGCGCGAGGCCGCCTCATACTCCCGGCCCATGGTGGTCCGCACGGCGTCCTTGAGGGCGTCGAGGGAATCCATGCCGAAGTTCTTGGCGAGTTCGTCGTCGATCTTGAGCTCGCCCGGGGCCTTGACGGCCTTCACGGTGACGTCGAACTCGGCCTCCTTGCCGGCGAGGTGCTCGGCGCCGTAGCTCTCCGGGAAGGTGACCTTGACCAGGCGCTCGTCGCCGACCTTGGCGCCGATCAGCTGATCCTCGAAGCCCGGGATGAAGGTGTTCGAGCCGAGATCGAGGTTGATGTCCTCGCCGGTGCCGCCCTCGAACGGGGTGCCGTCGATCCGGCCGGTGAAGTTGATGGTGAGGCGGTCGCCCAACTGGGCGGCCTCGCCCTCGGGCCGGTCCTCGAACGGGCGGTTGGCGGCGGCCATCCGCTCGATCGTCTCGTTGATCTCCTCGTCGGAGGGGGTGACGACGAGCTTGGTCAGGCTCACGTCCGAGAGATCGACGAGATCGAAGCTCGGCATCACCTCGAGGGCGATCTTGAACGAGAGGTCGGCCTTGGCGTCGAGCGCCTTCTCGATCTCGTCCTTGTCCTCGGGCATCTGCACCTGAGGCTCGAGGGCGAGCTTGAGCTTGTTGTCCTCGACGATCTTCTGGTTGGCTTCGTTGACGGCGTTCTGGACGACGTCGGCCATCACGGAGCGTCCGTAGACCTTGCGCAGGTGGGCGACCGGCACCTTGCCCGGGCGGAAGCCCTTGAGCTGCACCTTGCCCTTGATCCCGTCGAGCTCGGTCGCGAGCCGGTTCTCCAGCTCGGCCGCGGGCAGGACCACCTGGAATTCGCGCTTCAGCCCGTCGGCCTTGGTCTCGGTCACCTGCATCGTCGTCATTCCGCCTTGCACCTTCGAATCCGGCCTGGCTGCGGCCCGGACGGCGCTGGCTTGCACCGTGCGACGGGACCGTCAGGACAAGGAGCCGGCCTTGCTGCTTGAACCCAATCCGTCGTGTCGCCTGGCGGAGGTGGTGCGGGCGGAGGGGCTCGAACCCCCACGACTCTCGTCACTGGAACCTAAATCCAGCGCGTCTACCAATTCCGCCACGCCCGCGACGCTCGCGCCCGAGGCTTTACGCGCCCGGGCGCGGCTCTATAGCATGGTCGATCGGTCACGCAGCAAGAATTTTAGGCCACGCCTCGCCCCGCGCCAGCAGCCCGGCTACAAGGCGGGTCGCCGCGCGGAACCGCTTGCCCAGGGCGATGGGACTGCGTGCGAGACGATTCCGTTCAGCGAGGTGCCATGCCGTCGTCCCTGCCGCCCTCGCGCCGCGCGCTGCTCGCCGGCGCCGCCCTCTCCCTCGCGCCAGCCCTCGCCCGGGCGCAAGGCGGCACGTCCGGGACACCCTCCCAGCCGGCGGCCGGCGCGGCGGAGGCACGGCCCCTGATCGCGGCGCCCGCCAAGGCGCGGATCAGGCCGGAGCCGGCAACCGAGACCCCGGTCTGGGCCTTCGACGGCAAAGGTGACGGATCGGCGCCGCCGCCGGTCCTGCGCGTCAGGCACGGCGAGGCGGTCCGCCTGCGCCTGGAGAACAAGACCGAGCGGCCGCTGTCGCTGCACTGGCACGGGGTGCGCAACCGCAACGCCATGGACGGGGTCGGCGGGGTGACCCAGAGCCCAGTCGCCCCGGCGGCGAGCTTCGTCTACGAGTTCACCCCGCCGGATGCCGGCACCTTCCTGATCCGTCCCCTCGTGGTCGGCGGGTCGAGCGAGCCTGCCGGGCGCGGGCTCGCCGGGCTCCTGGTGGTCGAGGAGGCGAAGCCCCCGGTCGTCGACCGCGACGTCCCGCTGATCCTGCAGGATTGGCGCCTGGAGGCCGACGGGACGCCGGCGGCCTTTGGGCAGATGGCCTTCGCGGCGAGTTCGGGCCGGCTCGGCAACGCGCTCACGATCAACGGCAAGCCGGCGCCGGAGCTGATCGAGGCCGCGCCGGGCACCCGCCTGCGCCTGCGCCTCGCCAATGCCTGCAATGCCCGGGCGACCCGGATCCGCTTCGACGGCCTCAAGGCCTGGGTGGCGGCAGTGGACGGGCAGCCGACCGACACCTTCGAGCCGCTGCGGGCCACCCTCCCCTTCCAGCCCGGCACCCGCTACGACATCCTCCTCGACGTGCCGGGAGCCTCCGAACCGGCGGGCGCCGTGGTGGCGCTGATCGGCCCCGGCATGCCGCTCGCCCGCATCGTCGCGAAGGGCGACGCGGTCGCGGCCCGGCCGCCGGTGGCGCCGATCGGCGAGAACAAGCTGCTGCCGCCGGAGATCAAGCTGCAGAACGCCTTCCGGCGCGACATCGCCATCGCGGGCGGCGCGGTGTTCGACAAGGCCAAGCCCGAAGCCGCCCCGACCTTCACCGGTGACCCGACCCGGATCTGGACGCTGAACGGCGCCGCCGGCCGGGCCGAGAACCCGCCCCTGTTCTCGGTCAAGCGCAACACCGCGGTGGTGCTGGCGCTCACCAACACGACGGCCTTCCCGCAATCGCTGCACCTGCACGGCCACGTCTTCCGGCTGCTGCACCCGCTCGACGACGGCTGGGAGCCCTACTGGCTCGACACCTTCCAGCTGCTGGAGGGCCGCACCGCCCGCATCGCCTTCCTGGCCGACAATCCCGGCCGCTGGCTCATCGGCGCCACGGTGCTGGAGCGGTTCGATACCGGCCTGTGGGGCTGGTTCGAGGTGACCTGACGGGCCCTCCGGCCGGATCCGGCCGGTCCTGCGTCCGGCGGTCGCAGGAATGCTGCCGGATGAGGCACTGTCGCGCTTCAAACGATGTATTCAAGTCCTTGCAGGCGATGGTTTTACCGGCGTCTGCTTCAAGCTGGGCAGCTCTTCGATCAAGAGAATGTGTTAACGTGGGCCAATGCATCGGCGCGATGCTTGGCGCATGCTGGCGCACCAGCAGCGCGCAATGAGCTGCAGCGCATCGATGAGGTTCCCAGCATGGAACATCAGCCGCTTCGCCATATCCGCGACATCGCCGACGTCGAGACGGTCCCGCCCCTTCTTGAGGGCCGCCGGGCCCGGCTCGAACGCTTCGCCGAGATTCTCGAACGCGATCCCGGCCGCAGCTTCATCACCCTGGAGGAGATCGAGTTCGTGCCCCGCAAGTTGCGGGCGGGCATCCGGGCCGACAACTCGCCGCTCGCCTATGCCTATGCGGATCCGGTCCTGCGGGCGAGCGGGCTCGCGGGCGACACCTTCGGGGAGGCCCGCCGCTTCTTCGAACTGAGCACCGGCGAGGCCCACAACCTGCTCTGCTCGTGCGTGAACGGGCGCACCGTCAAGGCCGGGCCGACCGCCAAGCGCCTGCGCCGCCTCGCCGCCCGCCGGCCTGGCCTGTGGCTCGCCTATGGCTGCGCCGCCGGCTTCGTCGCCCTGCCGGGGGCAATGTACCTGTTCGGTTGAAACAGCCGCCGCAACGGAAAAAGGCCGCCCGTGAGAGCGGCCTTTTTCATGCTGCTCGCCGCAGCCCGGAGATCGTCAGATCCTGCTCAGGATCGTCAGATCCTGCTCAGGATCACTTGATCTTGGTTTCCTTGAACTCGACGTGCTTGCGCGCGATCGGGTCGTACTTCTTGAACGACAGCTTGTCGGTCTTCGTCCGCGAGTTCTTCTTCGTGACGTAGAAGTAGCCGGTATCGGCGGTCGAGAGCAGCTTGATCTTGATGGTGACGGCCTTGGCCATGGCGCGACCTCTTGTGGATGATGGGTGTTGCGCCCGGAGGACCGAAACGCAAAACGGCCGGGCAGGCCCGGCCAGAACGCGGCGCCTTCCTGCCCCATCGCCTTCCGGGCGTCAAGTCCGGGCGACGGAGAGCCGCGCCTGTCAAGGTGCGGCGCGGATCACCCGCCCGCCGACCACAGCCAGATAGGCGATGAACAGGAGCGTCAGCGACCAGGCGAAGCCGTGCGGCGAGGCGAGGTCCATGCCGCCGCCGACGAGCGGCGGGCCCAGCACCAGGCCGATATTGTAGAGCACCAGGAAGGCTGCGTTGGCGCCCGCGAGCGCCGCGCCGTCGAAGCGGGCGCCGAGATGGGCGAGGCCGACGGTGTAGAGCGTGCCGGCGATGCCGCCCCAGGCGAACAGGATCGCGGCCAGGAGCCACGGGTCCTCGGCCCCGAGCGGCAGGGCGGCGGCCCCGACCGCACCGAGGAACGCGGCGGCCAGCAGCACCCGGCGCTTGTCGACCTTGTCGGCGAGGATACCGACCGGGATCTGGAACAGCACGTTGCCGAGGGCCGCCAGGCTGACGAGGCCCGCCGCCTGCTCCGCGCTGAGGCCGAGCCGCAACCCGTAGATCGGCAGGATGGCGAAGCCCCCGGTCTCGACCGCGCCGTAGACGAGGGCCGCCAGCGTCGCCGAGGGCGCGACCCGCAGGTAACCGACGAAGCCCCGCCCGCCCTTGTGCGGGATCTCCGGCGAGAGGCCGCGGGCCATGACGAGGGGCAGCGCCCCGGCGCAGAACAGCGCAGCCCCCGCGAGGTACGGCGCCCAGCCGGTCGTGCCGAGGAAGCGCAGCAGGCCCGGGCCGATGGCGAAGCCGAGCGCCAGCACGGTGGCGTAGACCCCCATCACCAGGCCTCGCCGCGTCGGCGGCGCCGCCTGGTTGATCCAGAACTCGGAGAGGACGAACAGCACGCCCAAGGCCGCCGAGAACACGAAGCGCAGCGGGAACCACCAGGCGAAGTCGTAGACCGCCCGGAAGCCGAGGAGCGCGAGCGCCCCGACCGCGATGGCACCGAGCAAGAGCGGCATCACGCCGAGGCGCGCCGCCACGCGCGGCACGAAGGGCAGGACGACGATGCTCGCCACCCCGGCGATCGCCGTGTTGACGCCGATCCAGGTGTTGGACAGGCCCATCCGCTCCATCTCGAGCGACAGGAGCGGGATCGACAGGCTGAGCCCGATGCCGACCACCGCCACGCAGGCGATGGCGGCCGCGATGGCGGCGAGGCGCGCCGCGTCGAACTCGGAATCGGGGTTGAGGCGGGTCATGATGGGGCTGGCCGTCGGGGCCGGCCCGTATGGAACAGGCGGTCTCGGAAGGCCACCCCCCGACATCTCAAACCCTCGCGCTTTCGCATCGACACGTCGACGCGAAAGCGTCCGACGCATCAGCGCCGACGCCCGTTCGGGCTGAGCCAGCCCCTCCGAACGGGTCCGTTCGAAGGGGCGTCGGTATCACGGCCTACAGCTCGTCCCGCGTATGCTCGCCGTCGACGTCGCGGAAGAGCGGCACCGGCAGCATCGGGCTGAACCCCGCCGCCAACCGCGCCTCCAGCTCGTCGAGCACGATTCCGGTGATGCGCGGCAAATCCAGCTTGCGCGCCGCCGCGAGGTCGACCCAGGCGAGCTCGGTCAACTCGGAATCGGGACCGACGACGCCGGGAGTCTCGGCCACCACCGCCTCGCGGTCGACGGCGAAGAAACGGGTGTCGAAGCGCTTGGGCCGGGAAGGCGGGGTGATCGCCCGGGCAACGAATTGCAGCAATTCGAGGTCCGGCATCACGCCGGCCTCGCGGAAGGCGGACCAGGCGCCGGGCGGTGCCGTCTCGGGCGGGCCGTAATCGAGGGAGCCGACCATCAGGCCGGTCTCCTCGTAGGTCTCGCGGATCGCCGCGAGGGCCAGCACCCGGCCGAGATGGAACAGGGGTGGGTGAACCTGCTCGGCCAGGGCAGCCTCGGCCCGGTCGTTGAGGGTGCCGGCCACCGGCATCGAGCGGTCGCCGAGCTCGATCCGGCCTCCGGGGAACACGAACAGGCCGGGCATGAACTTGTGGCCGGCATGGCGCCGGCCCATCAGCACCTTCGGCTGGTCGCCCGAGCGGTCGAGGATGATCAGCGTCGCGGCGTTGCGGATCCGCAGTGGTCGCGTCTTCCGCTCAGGGGCGGCCGGAGCCGAGTTCCCGTCCGTCGGTCCTGCCATCCCGCGTCTCCGTCTCGTCCTGGGCCGGACCGTCCGTCGGCCGGGCCTGGGCGCGGCGTATCGCGGAAAAGCCGTGCATGCCAAGGGCATATTGCAGCCCGACCACCGCCCCCTTGGTCGGCTGGAGCAACGCGAGCGAGGCGATGAGCGCCAGGCCGGGCCAGAAGGTCATCTGGAACCAGAGCGGCACGTCGAGGCGCATCTCGGTCTCGAGGATCCCGACGCCGGCGAGATGGCCGACGACGAAGATCACGAGATAGGGCGGCAGGTCGTCGGCGCGATGGTGGTGCAGCTCGGTCCCGCAGGCCTCGCAGGTCTCCCGCACCTTGAGGAAGCGGTGGAACAGCCTTCCCTCGCCGCAATGCGGGCAGCGGTTGCGGAAGCCGCGCCATAGCGCGAGCGCCCAGGACGGCTGGATGGCCGGCTGAATGCCCGTGGGCGGGGCGGGCTCGGCGGCGCGGCCGGCGTGGATCTCGATCATGCGCGTCTCCCGCGGCGCTTGGTCAGGCTGTCGCGGTTCGCCGGGGCGGGCCGTCCCTTGCGCGGGCCGCCGCGAGCCGGGCCGGGAGAACCCGCCCGGCCGCCGGCGATCTCGAATCGCAGGGCCCCGGCCACCGGCGCCGCCTCCATCAGCTGCACCTCGACCTTGTCGCCGAGACGGAAGGTCTGGCGGGTGCGCTCGCCGACGAGGGCGTGGCGGCCCTCCTCATGGCGAAAATAATCGGCGCCGAGGGTCGAGATCGGCACGAATCCGTCGGCCCCGGTCTCGTCGAGCTTGATGAACAGGCCCGAGCGGGTCACGCCCGAGACCTGGCCGGAGAAGGTGGCGCCGACCCGGTCGGCGAGGTGGTGGGCGATCAGCCGGTCGATGGTCTCGCGCTCCGCCGCCATGGCACGGCGCTCGGCGGCCGAGATCTGCTGGCCGATCTCGGCCAGCTCCCCGCTCTCCATGTCCGGCGGCAGGCCGTCGGAGCCGAGCCGGAGCGCCCGGATCAGGGCGCGGTGCACGATCAGGTCGGCGTAGCGCCGGATCGGCGAGGTGAAGTGGGCATAGCGGCGCAGAGCCAGGCCGAAATGGCCGGCATTGTCGGCGGCGTAGACGGCCTGGGCCTGCGAGCGCAAAACCACCTCGTTCAGGAAGAGCTGGTGCTCGCCGCCCTCCACCATGCCGAGGATGCGGTTGAACAGGGCGGGCCGAAGGTTCGCCTCCTTCGGCAGCTTCAGGCCGATCGAGGCCATGACCTCACCGAGCGCCCGCATCTTCTCCAGCGAGGGCTCGTCATGGACGCGGTAGATCAGCGGCTGGCCCTTCGCCTCCAGGGTCTCGGCCGCCGCGACGTTGGCCTGGATCATGAACTCCTCGATCAGCCGGTGCGCCTCCAGGCGCTCCGGCACGATCACCCGGTCGACGCCGCCCTCCGGGTTGAGGATCACCTTGCGCTCGGGCAGGTCGAGGGCGAGCGGCCCGCGGGCATCGCGGGCCGTGGCCAACGCCCGGTAGGCGGCCCAGAGCGGCCGCAGAACCGGGTCCAGGATCGGGCCCGTGACCTCGTCCGGCCTGCCGTCGATCGCGGCTTGCGCCTGCGCATAGGCCAGCTTGGCCGCCGAGCGCATCATGATGCGGTGGAAACTGTGGCGGAGCGTCCGTCCCTCCGCCGTCACGGTCATGCGGACGGCGAGGGCCGGCCTGTCCTGGCCGGGGCGCAAGGAGCAGAGGTCGTTCGAGATCCGCTCGGGCAGCATCGGCACCACCCGGTCGGGGAAGTAGACCGAGTTGCCACGCACCAGCGCCTCGCGGTCGAGGGCGGTGCCGGGCCTCACATAGGCCGCGACGTCCGCGATCGCCACCGTGACGACGAACCCGCCCGGATTGGCCGGATCGGGATCGGGAACCGCCATCACGGCGTCGTCGTGGTCCTTGGCATCCGGCGGATCGATGGTGACGAGGGGAAGGTCCCGCCAATCCTCTCGCCCGTCCAGGCCGACCGCGCGCGCGGCGTCCGCCTCGGCGAGCACCTCGCGGGGGAAGACGTGCGGGATGCCGTGGGCATGGAGCGCGATCAGGCTGACCGCCTTCTCCGAGCCGAGGCTGCCGAGGCGGTCCTTGACGCGGCCTTGCGTCAGCCCGAACCGGTCTTCGCGGCCGAGCGTCACGGTGACGAGGTCGCCGTCGAGGGCCTCGCCCTCCCCGCCCGGCGGCACGGCGATCTCGCGCCCCTGCGCCTTCTTGTCGACGGGCACGATCCGCCCGCCCCCGGTCGGGAGCGCCCGGAACACGCCGAGCGTCTCGGCCTTGTTGCGGCCGATCACCTTGATGACCCGGCCGAGATAGCGCCCGGGCGTGTCGGCGTCGGGCTCGATCTTCAGGAGCGCCCGGTCGCCGGTGCCGGGGGCCGGCCCGTTGGCGCGGCGCCCGCGCGGCATCAGCACGGTGATGAGAGGGGCGGGTCCAGCCTCCGGATCCCACTGCGCCGGCCGCGCGACCAGCTCGCCGTCGCGGTCGCGGCGGGTCTCGATGTCGGCGTCGACGCCCGGCGGCAGGCGGCCGGCCTTGCGCAGGCCGGCGCGGTCCTTCTCGATCGCGCCGTCCTCCTGCATCTCCTTGAGCAGGCGCTTCAGCTCGATCTTGTCCGCGCCCTTGATGCCGAAGGCCTGGGCGATCTCGCGCTTGCCGACCTTCTGGGGCGATTCCTCGATGAAGGCGAGCACGGCCTCGCGGGTGGGCAGGGCGGCATGCGCCGGCTTCGGGTGAAGCCCCTTGGGATGAATTCTCTTGGCCAACAGGTCGATCCAGGCGGCGGGACGCGACGGCTCCCCGGCGGGCAAGCCGCAGCCGCTGTCCGGAAATATGGGATGAGTGCCGCCGCGGGGCAACGTTGCGGGCCCGGCGACGCCCCTTCGACTCTGAGGATACCCGAGATCTGAAGGGCGCCCAAAAACGGCGGCCGGGCATGGCGATGCCTGAGCACGATGCCGCCGGACGGTCACGGCATCGTCGGCCCGATCTGCTCCGGCAGCTCAACCTCCGGCTCCGCCCACGCCCGTCGGCCCATCGCCGTTCCGGCCCGGACCTCGGCGGAAGCGGGAACCCGGGAGCAGGCCGGACCGGTGGCCTCGGGAGGTGCGGACCCGCACCGGCTCCGTCCGGAACCAACCGAGTGTCGATGATGTCGATCTCCGCGCCGCGGTGCCGGAGGGGATGAGAGCGACGCCGAATCGATCGAGAATGCTCGATAACAGCTTAACCGAAATCAAGCCTGCATCGCGAAACAAAATTTCCCATAACCATCCCGTTGACGTTACGACGTTCGGGCCGGCTGATTGTCCTGGACCGAATCGGTCCGGACAGTTCAGACGCCATGACACATCCTTCCACGATCAAGACTTTCGCGGCGCGGAGTTCCACCGCCCTCAGCCGGCGCCGGCTGTTCCAGTCGGGCGCCGTCCTGGCCGGAGCCGCCCTCGGCAGCCGGGTTCCCGGCGCGGCGGCCCTGGAATGCCCCGCGCCGCCGTCTCCGCGAACGCTCGAAGCCCTGGCGCGCGACCTGCGCAGGCTGGGCAGCCGGCTGATCCTCCCGGGCGAGCCGGGCTTCCTGGTCGCCGCCTGGCCGAATAACGGCCGCTGGGCCGACATGCTGCCGCGGGCGATCGCGATGTGCACAAGCGACGAGGCCGTGAGCCGCTGCATCGAGTGGACACGCGAGGAGCACCAACCCTTCGCGGTCCGCTGCGGCGGACACAATTACGCGGGCTTCTCGACCACCTGCGGCCTGCTCATCGACGTGAAGCCGATGAGCGGCATCACCTTCGACCCGAAGACCAATCTCGTCACGATCGGGGCCGGCGCCAACAACCAGGACATGGCAGACGCCTTCCGGGCCACCGGCCTCGCCGTTCCCTCCGGCCGCTGCCCGACGGTCGGCATCAGCGGGCTCACGCTCGGCGGTGGCTGGGGCTTCTCGGCGACGCGCAACGGCCTGACCTGCGACGCCCTGCGGGCGACGGACGCGGTCACGGCGGACGGCAAGCTGCACCGCGGCATCACCGGGTCCGGCGCGGACAAGCCGCTGTTCTGGGCCGCGCGGGGCGGCGGCGGCGGCAACTTCGCGGTGCACACCTCGTTCACCTTCGAGCCGCACGAGGTCGGCAACGTGACGGTGTTCAACATCATCTGGCCGGCCAAGGATCAGGTCGGCCTGATGCTGGACCTGCAGGACATCCAGCTCAAGAATCCGACGCTGATCTCGACCCGCAGCAAGCTTGCGCCGCTGGCGGCCGGCAAGGTCACGCGCGGCGAGCTGCGGGTGCAGACCCTCGGCCAGTTCTTCGGCCCGCCGGACCAGCTCAAGGCTCTCCTGGAGCGCCCCTTCAAACGGGCGACACCGGTCGTCGCCGAGATCAACTTCATGAACTACTGGAGCGCGCGGGACTATCTCGTCACCGACGATCCGGAGGGCCTCTACGACATCCGCTCGAGCTACGTCGCCGGGCAGCTCAGCGGCGACGCGATCGACAGGATGATCGGCTGGATGGAACAATGGCCCGGCGGCTCGCTGCGGCAGGACAATATGGGCATCCTGTTCGCGGCCGGCGGCCAGGTGAAGAAGGTGGGACCGACCGACACGGCATATTTCCACCGCGAGTGCGACTTCATCCTGGAGATGGAAGCATCGTGGAGCCCTCTCGACACGCCCGACACCGTCACCCGACAATTGGGCTGGCTCACCGAATATTTCGATGACATGCGACGCTTCGTGACGCCGCAATCCTACGTCAATTTCCCGAGCCGCGACCTGCCGAACTGGCTCAATGCCTATTACGGCGGCAACGTCGGCCAGCTCTGCGAGGTGAAGCGCCGGTACGACCCGGACAACGTGTTCAACTTCCCGCAGAGCATCCCGCTCAAGCCGCCGGCCTGATCGCGGCGGCTGGCCTCCACTTCACCCGGTGGAGGCCGACTTGCGGATCCGCTCGATCGCCGCATCGACGTCGAAGCCAGGCCCCGCGATGGCGTCGAGCGGGAGCGGACAGGCCTGCGGCAGGGTGAGCGACACCTGCGTCTCGTCGGGTCGCAAGGCAGGCGCCTCGGCCTCGCGCACGGCAAGGATCCAGATCCCGTCGAGCTTGAGCCCGGAGAGGTTCTGACCGGCGAGGCGGCCGTGTAAAGCCGCCGCCTCGCGGCGCCAGGCGGCAATGCGGGCCTCGTCGGCGATCAGGGCGGCCTTGACCAGGGTGGCGAGGAGGGCGCGCAAGGTCGCGGCAGGCGAGGTCGGATCGGTCATCGGGGCTCCGGAGCGTCTCGCCTCGACCCGGCAAGCCGGATGCCAAAAAGGAAGGGGCCGGATCGCTCCGGCCCCCTCGCAGCCTCGTACCTGAAGCCGGTCCGGCTCAGAGCGAATAGTAGTTCACGAACTCGATCGGGTGCGGGGTCATCTCGTACCGCATCACCTCGGTCATCTTCAGCTCGATGAACGAGTTGATGAAGTCGTCGTTGAACACGCCGCCGGCCTTGAGGAACTCGCGGTCGGCGTCGAGGCTGTTGAGCGCCTCACGGAGCGAGCCGCACACGGTCGGGATCTCCTTGAGCTCCGCCGGGGGCAGGTCGTAGAGGTCCTTGTCCATGGCCGGACCGGGATCGATCTTGTTCACGATGCCGTCGACGCCGGCCATCAGCATGGCGGCGAAGGCGAGGTAGGGGTTCGCCATCGGGTCGGGGAAGCGGACCTCGACGCGCTTGGCCTTCGGCGAGGTCGTCCACGGAATCCGGCACGAGGCCGAGCGGTTGCGGGCCGAGTAGGCCAGCAGCACCGGCGCCTCGTAGCCCGGGACCAGGCGCTTGTAGGAGTTGGTCGACGGATTGGTGAAGGCGTTGAGCGCCTTGGCGTGCTTGATGATGCCGCCGATGTACCACAGGCATTCCTGGCTGAGGTCGGCATACTTGTTGCCGGCGAAGACCGGCTTGCCTTCCTTCCAGATCGACTGGTGGACGTGCATCCCCGAGCCGTTATCGCCGTAGACCGGCTTCGGCATGAAGGTCGCGGTCTTGCCGTAGCTCTGGGCGACGTTGTGGATGCAGTACTTGTAGATCTGCATATGGTCGGCCATCAGGGTCAGCGTGTCGAACTTCATGCCCAGCTCGTGCTGGGCCGAGGCGACCTCGTGATGGTGCTTCTCGACCTTGACGCCCATCGACTGCATGGCGGCCAGCATCTCGCCGCGCATGTCCTGGGCCGAATCCTGCGGCGGGACCGGGAAGTAGCCGCCCTTGATCTGGACGCGGTGGCCGAGGTTGCCGCCCTCGTACTCGGTCTGGCCGTTGATCGGCAGCTCGACCGAATCGAGCTTGAAGCCGGTATGGTACGGATCGGCGGAGAAGCGCACGTCGTCGAAGACGAAGAACTCGGCCTCGGGGCCGACGAAGATGGTATCGCCGATGCCGCTCGCCTTCACGAAGGCCTCGGCCTTCTTGGCGATGCCGCGGGGGTCACGGCCATAGGGCTCGCCGGTCGCCGGCTCGAGCACGTCGCAGACGATCGACATCGTCGAGGCCGAGAAGAACGGGTCCATGCAGGCCGTCGCCGGGTCCGGCATCAGCAGCATGTCGGACTCGTTGATCGCCTTCCAGCCGGCGATCGACGAACCGTCGAACATCGTGCCCTCGGCGAAGATGTCCTCGTCGACCAGCGACACGTCGAAGGTGACGTGCTGCCACTTGCCCCGCGGATCGGTGAAGCGGAAATCGACGTACTTGACGTCGTTTTCCTTGATTTCCTTGAGGACGTCCGTCGCGGTCTTAGACATTCTCGTTTGACCCCTTCCTAGAGCGGCGGCAGGGCCGCCACAAAGCCGCGGTCCTGGATGTCAGGCCGCGGTTTTCGTCGTCGCAGATGAGGGCGGCAGATGAGGGCGGGATGCGCGTCAGATCGCGTCCGAGCCGGTCTCGCCCGTGCGGATACGGATCGCTTCCTCGATCGAGGAGACGAAGATCTTGCCGTCCCCGATGCGGCCGGTCTGGGCCGACTTGCGGATCGCCTCGACGGCGCCGTCCACCAGCGTGTCGGGCAGCACGATCTCGAGCTTCACCTTGGGCAGGAAGTCGACCACGTACTCGGCGCCCCGGTAGAGCTCCGTATGGCCCTTCTGGCGGCCGAAGCCCTTGGCCTCGATCACCGTGATGCCCTGGAGGCCGACCTCCTGCAGGGCCTCCTTCACCTCGTCGAGCTTGAAGGGCTTGATGATCGCTTCGATCTTCTTCATGCCGGGCGGGCCTGGTCTGCAACGGTTCCGGCGGCATTCCTAGCATCGCGCCGCGCCGACCGCCACGGGGGATTTCCCCGGACCGGACCGGGAATGCCTAATCGGTAAGCAATCTCTGCGCGTTTGTTGCGCAGTCCGCCGTTCTCAAGCC